>JAYUUW010000625.1:0-7550 GCA_043754665.1 Anaerolineales bacterium
GCAGAAGTCGGTGAGCGACTTGAGCTTCTGGCGGTAGAATTTGAGCGTCCCCTTGGCGAGGTTGGCCGAGCGCCGGTCGACCATAAAATACCCGATCCAATCTGCTAGCGTCCGTTGGTTGTTCATCCCTGAGCCGCTCCTTGCGGACCATGAAAGTCCGCGAAAAGGTGCGGGAATCGGCGGTAAGCTCGGTGGCCGGGCCGGGAACGTACTCATAAGCCCTTGGTTGATGGTTCAAATCCATTCCTCGCCACTGGTTGATTTCATGACCAACAACTCCGCGAATCGCGGGAAGTTGTTGGTCATGTTTGTTATTTCGGCTAAGGGCTTCGCGAGCGACCCATCACTAACGTACTGAAAAGTGAAGACCGAGCAGGGTTTCCTAGGGTATGCGCGCATTAGGCCCGGTTGGCCGGCGGCTAACCCAGTCGCCGGCGGTCGGGTCAGCTCAGGTCCGGGCCAGCGCGTCCCGCGGTCAAGCCTGCGCCTAGAGCGCGCCGTGAACACCGCCGACGCGCGGCCCCGGTCAGGTGGCCGGTTTATGCTTATGCGCTCCGAGCGCGGGCGAGTGCGTGGCCACGCCTGTATCTTCCCAATCACCTCCTTGTCTTGGCGGAAAACTGAATCGCCGGGTGTTGCCGGCTCGCCGTTTGGCGGTACCCTTGCGCCAGGCTCACGAGCGGGCACGTCTCCGGGGGCCAGGACGTGAGGGCAAGCCGAAGATCGCATGGCGCCGCCGCGCAGACGGCTGAGGCCGCTTTTGTGACTGGCTGCCCCGTTCGAATTCGTTAGCATGCGGCAACCGGTGCGCCGGTCGACCGCGAAGACATGTGTGAGACGCCCAAGCCCTGCAACCCACCCGGCCCCAGTCGCCTCGGTCCCCCGAGGCTGCCGCAGCGGCCCGCTTCGCCGCCGGTCGCTGCCAGGAGGCTGTATGTCAGGTGCATCCGCTCCTCCCTTGGATTGGGCTGAGGCGCGGCCGCTCTCCCCTGCGGCGTTTCTGGCCCTGCGCGAGATGGTCGCGCCGACCGAGATGGCCCATCGCCGCTCACGCTTGCAGGGCGCGACCCGGTTCTTTGGCCTCGACCTGCACCGCGAATATGGCGTCGCCTACGCGGTAGACGGGGCGCTCAACCCTGTGGTCAAGCCCACCACGCTGCCCTGGGCGCGCTTCTCTACCTGGTGCGCCAAGACCCTGACCAAAACCGATGCGGTCGTGATCGAGATGACCACCAACACCTGGGCCACCCATGACGAGTTGGCCCCGCACGTGCACTCGGTGACCGTCGTGCATCCGCAACACTTGAAAGTGATCACGTCCGTGCCGGTGATGACCGACCGCAAAGCTTGTGAAGCGCTGGCGTCGTTCCTGCCGCGCTCGGCTACTGGTCGGCGGTGCGTTTGGCTATTGGTGGGGGAAATTCATCACCAAGTTCGAAGCGGTCACCTGGGCTGGATGAATCTCCGCCGCCGCGCGAATGGTGTTGGCCGCATAGTTTGCCGCTACTGTGACCCACTGCACCCGCCAGAAATCGCTATAGGCGGCAGTGCCGGGCACAGCGTCAAACACGAGGCGCTGCCCCGAGACCAATTGCGGCGCGCCGTCCGCCGCGAAGCCGGTGACCAGCACGTAGACGTTGCCCGGCTTTGGGTTGGTCGGGCCAAAGTCGAAATAGCTAATTTGCTCGCCGCGCACCCAGCCCGTCTTCAACTCTAAACTGTCGTCGACCAAAGCCGAACCGGGCGGAACTTCCGGGCAATTGACGAACATTTCTTGCGGGCTGGTCGCCAGCCCGGCCGCTGCCAGTTCAGCGGCGGAGCGCAGCGTGTTGGGCTGATAACCTGCGGGCGGAGTCACAAATACCGCCTGCCACAAGTCGCTGTAGTCCGCGTCACCAACGCGAGTATCGAACAAGCTGTCTTGGCCTTCGAGTTTGACCGGACTGCCGTCGGCGTTGACGCTGCTGGCAAAGACCCACACCGGCTCGGAGCGCACGCGTTCTGGCGCCGTCGGGTCGAGCGGCGTGTTACTCCCCAAGTTGTAGTACCAGAGCGTCTCCCCCGCATACCAACCCCGTTCCAGTGGATAGACGATGGCTTGCTGGCCGGCGGACCCGGGAGTGGGCAGCGTTGGAAAAGACGCGACCACACAGCCGGTCAGGAGAAAGGTGGCTAGGCTGACCAGGCCTCGTTTCAAGTATATCGTTGGCATAGCGGCTCCCAAGGCGAGTGGGTTGGGCAGGTTGGCTTCATCCGCGTTGAGCTTAACGCCAAAACCTTACAAAACGATGCGCGCCGGCCCCGTGGCGGCGCACGTTTTGGTCTGGCCCGTCACCGGGGCTGAGGCGACCAGCCCGGCCGCCGCGCGTACCGCCCAGCAATAAAGGGCAACCGTTGCGTTGGCCGATCATTGTGGGTGTCGCGGCTGGCGGTTCAGCTGAAAACACGGCCGCCTGGCCGCCCAACGGCGGGCGGGCGTGGGCGGCTAGAGCGGGTGACGGGCGGCGACGTCACGGTTTAGTTGTCACACAGTCATCACGGCAACTCCAACGTGACGGGTAGGCTCATGGGCGACAGTCCTGCGCTTTGACTCGTTTGGCCGCCGGCTGTCAGTCGGACGGACGTGGACGGGTCGTAGCCGAGAATCAAGGCTTCCACCTGGCCGCCGCGCCAGTACAAATCCGCGATCAGGCCATTGTCGGCCTGGGCGAGGCTGTAAGTCGCTGGAAGGGCCGCCGCGGCCTCGTCCAATTGGAACACCTGGTTAGCGCTCGTAAAAGGGACCTGGACCCGCAGTTGGTCGCCCGTGCGCCAGGCCGCGATGAGCGGCTGGTTAAACGCATACGCCGCTCGCCAGGCCTGCGCCGCGCTCACTGGCCCGGTGTGCGGCAGGTAGGCGTAGCGCAATTGGTGCAGGGCCTGGTCGGTGACCCCCTCGCCATCCGCATCGGTCACCTGGCGCACCAACAGCAGGTTAAGCGTGTCCATGCCGCCCAGGCCCTGCAGCCCGTGGGTTATCAGTGTTAGGCCCTGGTGGTCATCCGACACGTCACTCCAATACATGACCGGATAAAACAGTTTCCGGCGATAGGTCACGTCGCCGGCGACAATCGGCCCGTTGTCGACGGCATGGGTGAAGGCCAGGAAGCCCAAGTCGTCGGTGCGGGCCGCCGGGTGCAGCGCCGTCGCCGTTTGCACCAGCGCACTGGTGTCCGGCAGCGCCCGCAGCTCCACGGTGACTTCGACGGTAGCGTCATCAGCCCGCACCGTGACGGTCTTCGTGATGGGTTGACCCGCCAGCGTGAATGTTGCCTGTACGCGCGCAAGCAACGGCCCGTCTGCCAGCACCGTCAGCGTGGCCAGGGCCTGGCTTTCGCGGGCCATGACCGTGCCCAAGCGGGCGCCGTAAATGTCGCCCGTATCTTCGTAATACATCAGGTCATCCGCGCCGGCCGTGACCAGGTTGGGGCCGCCTGCAGTGGACAGCGCGCTGAAGGTGCCGCCGGCCTGCCCCTCCAGGGTGACCGTCACCAGGCCATTGCTTAGGATCACTTGGCTGCCGTTTGCTTGCGCTGTGGCTGGATGCGCACTGGGCGGTGAGGCGCTGCCCACGGCCACGTAGCCCACTGAAGGCACCTCCACTACCCGCAGTGCGATGTGGTCTGGCCCCAGCACCTGTGTGTCGGCCGGCCAGTCGGCGGCATCGGGCAGGCCGTCTGCGCCGCTTAGTTCGATCACCCCCGACCGGGCCCACGATGTAGGGTTGAAGACGACGATCGGCGCCGGCACGCGGTTGGCAATCTGAGCCAATATGGCGGCCAGATCGTACGCGGCCGTGGCCAGCGTCTGCTCGAAGCGCGGGCGCTGGGTGCCTTCCCAAACCCAGTCAAAGCTCACCGCGCCGATGTTGTCGTAGTGGGCGCTCATCGCGGCCGTGTACCAGGCCGACGACTGTGGCGCGCCGGCCAGTAGCCCAAACTTGTCGCCCGCCGTCAAGTAGTATTCGCTTTCCTTGTCGGCAATCTTGGCGAACGGGCGGGAGGCATAGAAGCCCTGCCAAATCGGGTTCAGATCGACGGTGCGGGCCGGCAATGGCTGGGTGCTTAGGTATTGAAAGGCCGTCTCTGGATCGGCCATGACCAGCACTGTCTGTGTATCCGCGGCGTTCCACGCGTCCACCAGCTCGGGCAGGTTGGGCAGTGGGTCAATAAAGTCAGACCCCATCGGCAAGAAGAGATACTTCGAGGTCGTGCGGGCGAACTCTGCCTCGACCACCCCGCGCAGCCCCGTGAGCTGCTCGTCTATCGTCGTTAGGCGGTGGATGGCGTCCCAGGCCGTGGGGTAAGACATGTAAGTGGTCAGCACGGGCGGCACGGCGGGGGAGGCGGGGCTGCGCCAATAGAAGGCGTGGGGCAGCGGCTCGCAATCCTGCGCTCCTGTGTCACACCGGAATTGCGAACGGCCGATGAACACATAGGGCACGTCAGTCTGGCCCAGGAATTGCGGGAAGGCGGCCGAGTTGCCAAAGGCGTCGGACTGCCAGGCCGTGCGCGGCACATAGTCCGCGCCAAAAGTCGCCGCAATCCAGTCTTGCCCCATTTGCACGTTGCGCCACTGAATAGCCGGCGCCGCCAGGCTGGTCTCGGGTTGGATCAGGCCTGCCCAGGCAAAGGTGATCTGCTGGTTGTGAACCATAGCCGTCAGCGCTGCGCGGTGCTCGGGATATGTGTCCCAGAAGTGCTGCACAAATAGCACCTGCTCCAGGGTATAGCGAAAGCGGGGGTCGGCCTGGGCCATCTCAATCGCCGCCAGGATGTTGCCATCGGAGCGCTGGACGTAGGCGGGAAAGGCTTCGTGCCAGTCTGTGTCCCAATGGGAGAACGGCACGACAAAGACCACCCGATCGGCTTGGGCCATCAGTGCCAGGGTCTCGGCGTCCAGGTTGGGTGCGGCTGGCGCTAGTTGGGTCGGCACCGGGCGCGGCCCGGGACTACTGCAGGCCGCGAACGCGCAGCCCAAGATCAGCAGCCAGATGTGAGTCGGTAGCCTGCGACCACGCTGGTTTTTAGGCACGACAGTTGTTATCCCAAGATGATTGGCAGCAGAACGCCCAAGCCTAGAAAGAATAACCACAGCGCCGGGGCGGGGGTGCCCACCGGCCGCCGTCGCCGCTGCTCACGCGCCGCCAGGCGCGGATCGAGCAGCAGCAGGGCCACATGGCGCCGCTCGAGCAGCAGATAGCAAAATGCCAAACTCCCGCCGTAGACCAGGTAACCCAGCAGCAGGGGCAGCAGCGCGCCGGCCGCGGTCGTGGTCCAGACAAAGCCGCCGTCGAGCAGGATGGGGGTCAGGGTCAGGGGCCCAATAAACCACCACACCAGGCCATACAGCAGACCCCAGGCAACGCCGGAGCTAAAGTTGGGGGCTTCATATTGGAACAGCAGCCCATAGGTTAGGCCGATCAACGCCCCGACGACCAGCACCACGACCCCACCCAAGACCGGCGCCGCCCCGCCGGCCAGCGCGGCCACATGCGCCAGGTCGCCGGTTGCGCCCATCACCAGGCTCAAGACCAGGCTGCCCGGCACGCTGGCCAAAGCTCCCCACCGCATTGACAGCAAAGCCCGCACGCCTGCACCTTCCGGCTCGCGGTTAATGGGGTCGGTGTGGCTAAAAAACCCGACCCACAGACGGTCGATCGCGGCATAGACGAGGCCAACAATGAGGCCGTACACCACGTGGCCGACCAACGACCCGAACAGGTCGCCGCCATGTTGGTACGACCAATCTAGTGGCTGGCGCAAGAGGGTGGGCAACAAGGTGAGCGGGCCAATGAACCACCACAGCAACCCATAGCCGACGCCCCAACCCAAGCTGGAGCCTAGTCCGCGCACGTCGCGCTGAAAGAGCAGGCCAAAGGTGGCGCCAATGATGACGGCAATGCCAAAGTGGGTCAATACGCCCACCGCGCGCGCCTCCGAGCCGACTAGGCTGGCTACTAGCGGAAAGAAATTCACCTGTGCCATCCACTGACCAAACGCCCAACCGCCCAGGATACCAGCCAGCCCTCCGACGATGATGGCGCGCGGCCAGCTAAAGCCTTCGCGCCCCACCGCGTTTGCGGGTTGAAGCGCGCCCCAGGCGCCCAGCCCAACGCCCAGCGGCACGCCGAAGCACACCAGATAAGCGATTAGGTCGGGGAAGTGGTCCCGAGCGGTATCGAGCATGCCCATGTCGGGCATCTGGCCGCTAGCCACCGGCAGGATGCCGGCCGGCAAGGCCAACCACAGCAAGAGGGCATAGGCGAGGCCCCACATCAGCCCGGCGCCGGGGGTGGTGGCGCGTGGCCCGGCCAGCACCGCAAACACGGCGCCGTAAACGCTGCCGAAGACAATGCCAGTGACCCAGGTGGCCCGCCCCAGCCCTAAACAGGCCAGGCCCCCAACTGCGCCCAGCAGCGCGCCGAGCAACACGGGTGTGATTAATGGCCGCGGAACAGTGGAGCGGGATGTCATCGCCATACTCCTATGGACGCGAGCCGCCGTGGGCTAGTTGAATTCAATTGTCTGGACAATGTCGCGTGGAAAGAAAAGTTCAATGGCCCAATCGGCCATCACGCGCACCTTGCGCTCGAGACCAGGCAGCTTGGCCAAGTAGATGCCGCGCCACATCAGCCACGCCAGCAGGCCCGAGAACCGTACCGTGCGCCCACCGCTGAAAGGCACTGTCAGCTCGGCGCAGGCGGTGTGGTGGCCAACCACACACAGGGTGCCCAGCGACTCGAAGTGAAAGGCGGCCAGGGGTTGGCCGCGCTGGCTGGCGCGGATGTTGCGGGCCAGCGTGCCGGCCTCCCGCAGGGCGAATTGGGCCGTGGGCGGGCAGGGTTGGCCGGTCCGGCTATCAGTGATCGCCGCGCAGTCGCCCACCGCCCACAAGCCCGCCTGCCCCTTGACGGCCAGCGTCGCTTCGACCAGCACCGCTCCGCGTCGGTCACGCTCGACCGGCAAGGTGGCCAGGAGCGGGTTGGGCGCCGTCCCGGCGGTCCACACCACCGTTTCAGACGCGATGGTTTCCGCCGGATTCAGAGTTACCTCGCCGGGGTTGGCCGCTGCCACGCGCGCGTTGAGCCGAAAACTGACCCCGCGGGCCTGGAGGCTGTCCAGCGCATAACGGGCCAACGGCTCACTTAGTTCAGGCAGAATGCGGTCGCGCGAATGCACCAAAATCAATTGCAAGTCGTCCGGCGTCAGGTTGGCATAGTCGGCCAAAATGCCCCGGGCAAAGTCGTTCAGGCCGCCCACCAATTCGACCCCCGCGAAACCGCCGCCGGCCACCACGAAGGTCAGCATGGCCCGGCGCTTCACTGGGTCGGGCTCGCGGCCGGCGCGCTCGAACATGTCAATCACATGGTTGCGAATGCGCATCGCGTCGGCCAGGCTCTTGAAGTCGAAGGTGTTGGCTTGCACGCCGGCCAAGCCCATGTAGTTTGAAGTGGATCCCAGCGCCAGTACCAGGTGATCAAACTCAATTTCGCGTAAGGGGGACCGCTG
>JAYUUW010000626.1:0-7945 GCA_043754665.1 Anaerolineales bacterium
GCGCGGCTGCGCCGTGTGCAAACACACCGGCTGGCTCGAAATTCTGGGCTGCGGCATGGTGCACCCGAACGTGCTGCGCAATGGCGGCTACGACCCGACGGTGTTCTCGGGCTTCGCCTTCGGCATGGGGCCGCAGCGCATCACCATGCTCCAGCACCGCATCAATGACATCCGCTACTTCTTCCAGAACGACCTGCGCTTCTTGGAACAGTTCTAAGGAACAGCCCCATGAAAGTACCGTTGAGTTGGCTGCGCGACTTCGTTGACCTCACTCTCTCCTCGGCCGAGTTGGCGTACAAGCTCACCTTCGCCGGGCTGGAGGTCGAAGACCTGACCTATGTGGGCCTGGCCCCCGCCGACGGCCGCATTGACGGCCTGCCGGTCGAAAAGAGTGGGGTTGATAAGCATGCCAAGGGCGGCGGCCCCAAGGCCAAGGGCCTGGCGTGGGACCCTGCCAAGCTGGTGGTCGCCGCGATCTTGGAGGTGTTGCCGCACCCCAACGCCGACCGGCTGACGCTGCTGCGGCTGGATGACGGCTCGGGCCACGAGCAGACCGTGCTGACCGGCGCGCCCAACCTGTTCGAGTACAAGGGCCAGGGGCCGCTGGCCCAGCCGCTCAAGGCCGCCTACGCCCGCGAGGGCAGCATCCTCTACGACGGCCACAAGCCGGGCCAGGAGCTGATGACGCTCAAGCGCGCCAAGATCCGGGGCGTCGAGTCGTACTCGATGGTGTGCTCGGAGAAGGAGCTAGGGCTGTCGGAGGAGCATGAGGGCATCATCCTGCTGCCGGCCAATGCGCCGGTGGGTATGCCGCTGGCCGAGTATATGGGCGATGTGGTCTTCGAGGTGAAGATCAACCCGAACATGGCCCGCAACGCCAACATCCTCGGGCTGGCGCGCGAGGTGGCGGCCCTGACCGGCCAGCCGCTGCGCGCGCCCGACTACGGCGTGCTGGCGAGCGGACCGGCCATCGCCGGGCAGGTGACGCTCGAACTGCGCCACCCGGAGCTCAACCCGCGCTTCACGGCGGCGCTGATTAAGGGCGTGACGCTCGCGCCCAGCCCGTATGAAGTGCAGCGCCGCTTGCGGCTGGCGGGCGTGCGGCCGATCAACAACGTGGTCGACGCCACCAACTACGTCATGCTCGAAATCGGCGAGCCGCTGCACGCCTTCGACTACGACGTGCTGGTGCGGCGGGCCGGCGGGCAGCCGCCCACGATCATCACGCGCCTGCCAAAACCCGGCGAAACGCTGACCACGCTCGACGGCATGGAGCGCCAGCTCGACCCTGACACCATTCTGGTGTGCGACACGCAGGGGGCGCTGTCGCTGGGCGGCGTGATGGGCGGGCTGGAGTCAGAAGTGAACGCCACCACCACCAACGTCCTGCTGGAGGGCGCGGCCTGGGAGTACATCAACATCCGCAAGACGGTCAAGCGCCAGAACCTGCCCTCGGAGGCGGCCTACCGCTTCTCACGCGGCGTGCACCCGGCCATGACCGAGCGCGGCGTGCGGCGCGGCATTGAGTACATGCGCCAGTGGGCCGGCGGCACGGTGGCCGACGGCCTGGTGGATGCGTACGCCCGCCCCGCCCCGGCGGTAGTGGTGGATCTGCCCCTCACCGAGGTCGAGCGCGTGCTGGGCCTGAGCCTGCCGGTGCCGGAGGTCGTGCAGATTCTGGAGTCGCTAGATTTCACGGTCGCAGTGCAGGCCGAGGCGCTGCGCATTACCGCACCCGACCACCGGCTGGATATCGGCACGGGCGTGGTGGGCCGAGCGGATGTGATCGAGGAGATCGCCCGCATCTATGGCTATGAGCGCATCCCTGAAACGCAACTGGCCGACCGGCTGCCGCCGCAGCGCGGCAACCGCGCGCTGGCGCTGGAAGAGCGCACCCGCGACGTGCTGGTGACGGCGGGCTTGCAGGAAGTGATTACTTACTCGCTGACCGCGCCGCAGCGCGAGCGCCGGGTGCTGCCGCCCAGCGCGCCGGCCGACGACCAGCCCTACCTGACCCTGACCAACCCCGTGGTGAGCGACCGGGTGGTCATGCGCCACACGGTGCTGGCGGGCGTGCTCGATGTGGTGGCCGCCAATCTGCGCCACCACGACCGCGTGGCGGTGTTCGAGCTCGGCCCGGTCTACCGGGTGGGCGAGAACGACGAGCGCCTGCCCGACGAGCAAAAGCGCCTGGTGCTGGCCCTGACCGGCCCGCGTGAGCCGCTGGCCTGGCAAGCGGCCGACCGCAACTTGATGGACTTCTTTGACCTGAAGGGTGTGGTGGAGGCGCTGGCCGCCGGGCTGCCGCTGACCGGCCTGAGCTTCGCCCCGCCCGAGCCGGACGCGCTGCACCCCAGCTACACGCCCGGCCGCACGGCGCGGCTGCTGCTCAACGGGCAGCCGGTGGGCTGGCTGGGCGAGCTGCACCCGCTGGTGCGCGAGCAGTACGACCTGCCCAACCAGGCGGTGCTGGTGGCCGACCTGAACCTGGACCAACTGCTGACGCAGGTGGACGAGCGCTACAAGGTCGCGCCCGTGCCGGAGTATCCGCCGGTGAAGGAAGACCTGGCCGTGATCGTGGACGAGGCGGTGCCGGCCGCGCAAGTGGCGGCGGCCATCACCACGGCGGCGGGCAATTTGCTGGCCGGGCTAGTGCTGTTCGATGTGTATCGCGGGGCGCAGTTGGGCGCGGGCAAGAAGAGCCTGGCCTACAACCTGACCTTCCAGGCCCCGGACCGCACACTGACCGACACCGAGGTGGCCAAGCTGCGTGGGCGCATCGTCAAGCGGTTGACGGAGGAAGTGGGCGCGACGCTGCGGAGTTAGGCGGGGCAGCTGATTGAGATTTCACACAACACCTGAAGGCCAGGAATAGCAACGCGCGGGCTGATTGGAAAGCTCAACG
This sequence comes from Anaerolineales bacterium, assembly GCA_043754665.1. GTDB lineage: Bacteria > Chloroflexota > Anaerolineae > Anaerolineales > UBA6663 > JADZEK01. Next base: position 2,906 of record JAYUUW010000626.1, read on the forward strand.
TCAGTGGGCCGGCTCATCGCACGATGAGGCCTTGAGACTGTATATCTGACCCTTTCGAAAAACGCAACACTTCGGGCCGGCTTTGCCAGCCCTCGTGCTGCGTTTTTCGTTGGCTCTATGACCACGGCCACGACTAGAGCGGCTTCCAGGTGAATGTACGGCGTCTGATTGGTAGCAAGCGCTGGGGCGTTCGGCCCAGCAAGAACGCTGGGCTTGCAAACGCCCCTACGAAAACCGCGCTAGGGCTGATAGCGCGACACGCCGCCCGACGTTGCAAACCACACGGACCCGGCCTCATCCACAAGGATGTCGTTGACATTGGAGTGGATGAGGCCGTCTTCAATCTGGAAGACCTGCCAGGTGCGGCCATCGAAGCGAGCGGCGCCGTCATAGTACGCGCCGAACCACAGGCTGCCGTCGGGGGCCAGGGTGACGCTACGAATCTCAGTGGTGGTCAGGCCCACGCCCACATCGCCGGGCCGGTAGTTGGTCCACGCGCCGTCGGCGTAGCGATAGACACCCTCGCCAGCCGTCGCCAGCCAGATCGCGCCTTCGGTATCTTCGGCCAGATCGTTCACCCACAGGTCCGCCTCAAATGGATCGCCCGCGCCAAAGTGCGTCCATTCGCCTGAGAGGTCGAGCCGGCTCAGGCCATACTCGGTGGCGGCCCACAGCGCCCCATCGGAGGCGGCCCAGACGGCGTGGACGGCGTCGGTGGCTAGGCCCGCCGTCGTGGAGTCATACACGGCCGTGATGGTCTCCCCATCGTAGACGGCCACACCGCTGGGGGTGGCCAGCCAGGCCTCGCCGGCGGGCGCAAAGGCCACGCTGTACACGCCATCGGCCGGCAGCCCGTCGGCGGCGGTCAGGTGCGCCACGGGGTCACCGGCGTCGTCGAAGACCCACACGCCCAGGTCGCCCCCGGCCCACAAGCGGCCGTCGCTATCGCGGGCCAGCGGCACGCAATAGTCGCAGGCCAGCGCCGGGCCGGGCTGCCAGGCGTCGGCGGCCAGGTCGAACACATCGGTGCGCACGCCGTACTCTTCAATGAACCACAGCTGTCCCGGCCCCGGCCCAGCCGTGATTGTGCCAAAGCTGGCCACCGTGGGCGCGTTGGTCACCTGCCACACGCTGCGCTCGTCGCCGGCCACGCGCAGCACCCCGGCCTCGGTGCCGAAGTACAGCGTGCCGTCAGGCGCTTCGACCCCGGCATAAATGTCGTAACCCGGCAGATCGTCGGGCGAGTAGAACTGCCAATCGGCGTCGGTTTCAGTTGACCGGCGCGCCAGCCCGCCGCTGAGCGACACCCACACCTCGCCGGCCGTGGTCGGCAAGATGTTGAACACATACCAGCCTTCGAGCCGCGGCGCGGCCTCGAACGCCTCGTCGTCGAAGCGCGCCACGCCGTTCGGGGTGCCGACCCACACATCACCATCCACCACGGCCAGCGCGGTAATGGTGGTGTGCGGCAGGCCGCTGTCGGTGGAATAGAGCGTCCAGTTGTCGCCGTCGTAGCGGCCCAGGCCGTTGGTGGTGCCGACCCACAACTCGCCGTTGTCATCTTCAAGCAGGGCCGTGACCGTAGAGGACAGGTTTTCGGGATCGTCTTCGGCGTCCACCGAAGGGAAGCCTTCCACCTGCTGCCAGCCGTCGGCCGTGAGCGCATTGAGGCCGCCGCCCGGGCCGCCATAGGCCGTGCCCGCCAACACGCCCTGGCTGGTGAGGGCCAGCGCAAAGATGGTATCGCTGTCGAGGCCCTCGGCCTGCCGGTACACGGTGAGGGTCTGGCCGTCGGTCGACAGCAGGCCGTCGGACGTGCCGATCCAGAACAGCCCGGCATCCGGGTCGGCCAACAGGGCATAGACATCCGGGCTGGGCAGGCCGTTGGCGCCGGTGAGCTGGGTGTCGAGCGTGCCCGCCGCCATATCCCAGCCCACCACACTGCCCGGCCCGCCGGTCACCAACTGCTCGTCGGCGATCGCCACGGTCCACGCGACGTTGGCCGCCGCCCATGATTGCCATGCGCCCCCGCCATCCACCGAGCCGGCCGTGGCCGCCCCCGCCGGGCCGAATAGGCCGGGCCGATTGAGCAGCAGCGCCGCCACCACGCCGCACACCAGCACCCCTAAGAGCAGCAGCGTCCCGGCCGCCGCCAGGCCGAACAGGCCCAGCCGCGCCCGCGAACTTGGCGGCGCTGGGGGTACCGGCGCAGGCAGCGGCGGCACAGCCACAGCCGGAGGCATGACCGGCAGCGGCTCAGCGACGATGGGCAAGGCCCGGGACAACGGCGCGGCGGTGACGGGCAGCGGCGGGGGCGCAGCCTGCGTGGAAACCGCCGCAGTCGAGGCGGCACGCAGAGCCGGGCGCGCGGCCTGCCAGGCGGCGATGAACTCGGCCGTGGTGGCGAAGCGCTCATCGCGGTCTTTAGCCAGGGCTTTGAGCAGCACGCGTTCCACGGCGGGCGGCACATCGGGCTTGAGGACGCTGGGCAAGGGCAGCGGCGCGTTGAGATGCTTGAGAATGACCGCCAGCGGCGTATCCGCCTCGAACGGCACGCGGCCGGTCACCATCTCATAGAGCACAATACCGAGCGAGTAGATGTCGGTGCGCAGATCGACCCGCAGACCCTGCGCCTGCTCGGGGCTCATGAAGGCCGGGGTGCCGATCATCGCGCCGGTGTTGGTGAACTCCGGGCTGCCTTCGAGCAGCTTGGCGATGCCGAAGTCGGTGAGGAACAGGTTGCCGCGCGTGTCGAGCAGCACGTTGGAGGGCTTGAGGTCGCGGTGGACGATGCCCTGGGCGTGGGCGTAGTCGAGCGCGTCGGCCAACTGCGTAAAGTAGCGGTCGATCTCATCGGCCGTGAGCGGGCCAAGCTGCAAGCGGTCTTTGAGGGTGCCGGCTTCCACAAAGCGCATGGCCAGGAAGGTGTGGCCGTCGGCCGCGCCGTAGTCGTGGACGGGGAGAATGTGGGCGTGTTCAAGCCGGGCGATGAGGCGCGCTTCGTGCTCGAAGCGGCCGGTGAATTCGCGCGAAGCGGCCAACTGGCGCGGCAGCACCTTGAGGGCCACGTAGCGGTCCATGGCCGGGTGATAGGCCTTATAGACGGCGGCCATGCCGCCTTGGCCGATCTGACTGATAATGCGGTAAGGCCCGATGTTCTGACCGGGCGGTAAGTTATCCATGCCAGGACTTCACCAGGTGCTTAGGGCTTGCGCGCGGGGTTGAGCAGCGCGGCGCGGCGGCGTTCGCGTTCGGCGGTTTCAATGGCGCGCTCGGCGCGGCGCATGGCGGTGGCCGCCAGTTGGGCCACGACCAGAATCAGGTCCAGGTCTTCCTGGGTGAACTCTTTGTCGGAGGCCTTGTTGAGCACCGACACCACGCCCAGCACGCGGCCGTCGTCCAGGTTGACCGGCACGCACACCATCGAGCGGGTGTTGAAGCCAAAGGCCTCGTCCACGCGCGGGTAGAAGCGCGGGTCCTGATGCACCTCGCGCACGTTCTGCGGCTCACGGTGCTGGGCCACCCAGCCGATGATGCCCGTGCCGACGGGCAGCCGGTAGCCGGTGAGGCGGTCGGCGGCGCTGCCGCGCACCACGGTGAAGACCAGGTCGCCGGTCTCATCGTCGGTCAGCGTGAGCGAACCGTCGGTGGCCTTGAGCACGGCCAGCGCTGTGTCGAGAATGTCGCCCAAGAGCTGCATCACATCCACCTGGGGGGTGATGTGCTGGGAGACATAGTAGAGCGTGGACAGCGCCCGCACCGATTGGCGCACGGCCTGGAGTTCGCCGCGCAGGTCCGAGTTTTCGTGCGCCAGCCGAGCCGCTTCTTCTTTAGTGAACCGCAGAGGATTGGTTGTCATGGACCACCTAATGCCACCAGCCTGAGCGCATTATAGGCGCAAGCCCCACCAGGAGCAATTCTAACCCATTATGAACATTTACTTTTCCTGCGCGATTGCCGGCGGACGCGCCGACCAGCCGATCTACGCCGCGATTGTGGCGCACTTGCAGGCGCTGGGCCACACGGTGCCCACGGCCGCCCTGGCCGAAGTGGGCATCCTCAGCGACGAGGCCACGGTTGCGCCAAGCGCGGTCTATGCCCGCGATGTGGCCTGGGTGAACGGCGCGGACGCGCTCATTGCGGAGGTAAGCACGCCCTCGCACGGAGTGGGCTACGAGATTGCGCTGGCGCTGGGGCGCGGGCGGCCGGTGCTGTGCCTGCACCGGGCCGGCGTGGCGGTGTCGAAGATGATTACCGGCAACAGCGAACCGGGGCTGCGGCTGGGCCAGTACACGAACGCGGCCGAGGCGCTGGCGGTGGTGACGGCGTTTGTGGCGCAGGCCGGCGCGCTGAGCGTGTAGAAATAAAATCGGCCCGGTCAGATCGACCGGGCCGTTCGGGGTGCTAGTCTTCGCTATCGCGGCGCTTCCGCTTGTTGATGCGGCGGATGGCCTTCTTCTTTTCAATCCGGCGGACTTCGCTCTTGGAAACGAACCACCGCTTGTTGCGGAGCTGGCTGAGCAAGCCGCTGCGCATCACCTTCTTCTTAAAGCGCTTAAATAGCTGCTCTTGAGATTCGTTCGGTCGTAAGGAAACACTGGTCATGAAAATTCACCTCCTCACCAGGAAATCTCGCCGGGGGTGGGTTAGGGCCAATAGCCGTAGACAAGAAATCGACGCCGGCTGGCGTCGATATGGTTCCCATACCCCGTGAGCGACTGGTAGTGTACCAAGCCCCAGCGGCCTTGTCAAACTTGGCGAATCAGACCGGTTACAGTTTCGGGCCAGATTTCAGCCGGCGCTGGAGCCACCAGGCCCCCAGCCCGGCCGCCGCCAGCCCAGCGGTGATGAGCGCGGGGCGGCGGAAGCTAGCCGGGGTGACGCCCGGCCGGTGGATGGCCTGGTAGCGCTTCTCTGGGCTGAGGTAGTCGCGGGCTACGCGGGCCACGTCGGCGGGCTGCACGGCATCGACCATCTCGAACAGGTTGGGCACGGCCTGGCCCTCGCCCACAATCAGGCTCATGCCGGCCAGCCACCAGG
>JAYUUW010000627.1:0-7525 GCA_043754665.1 Anaerolineales bacterium
CGTGACAGGAAATCGAATGCCCATGACGGCGATGACAGCGTGACAGGAAATCGGATGCCCATGACGGCGATGACAGCGTGACAGGAAATCGGATGCCCATGACGGCGATGACAGCGTGACAGGAAATCGGATGCCCATGACGGCAATATCAGCAATGCCACCAGCCTGACAGCACCACGCAATTGCACAGCGACCCATCCTCCCGTGGCCTCGTCACATGGGCACCCCTTCCCCGCGCCGCGCTGTACTCAGCGCGGGATGGGGCCGGGGGATGAGGGCCGACCGACCGCCCATGCCTTCGCCCCTCCTTCCGCTATCGCGCCGCCTCTCACCTCTCACCTCTCACTTCCCACCTCTCACCTCCCACCGCCACGCGCTTGCTCAAAAGACTCACCCCGGTGTAACATACCGCTCGTGAGCAAATCGTCCCCTCCCTCCGCGCCTACGGGCGGCATCCTCAACGCCTTTGGCGAAGCCCTGCGCCACATCGGCATCGTCATCGCCGTCGGCGTGGCCCTGGCCACCGTCTTTACCGCCTGGACCCCGACCACGTTGCTGCCCAGCGGCGTGGCCGAGCAGATCGCCGCCGTCATTGCCACCAACCAGTTCAACGCCACCCCCACCGCTCTGCCGGTGCTGGCCCCAACGGACGTGCCGCCCTTGCCCCAGATTGGCATCGTGGCCGGGCACAGCGGCCCGCAGAACGACCCCGGCGCCGTCTGCCCCAACGGCGTCACCGAGGCCATGGTCAACCTCGATCTCGCCACCCGCGTGAAGCTTGGGCTGGAGGCCAACGGCTTCGCTGTCGACCTGCTCGACGAGTTCGATGACCGCCTCGAAGGCTACCAGGCCCTGGCCGTCGTCTCCATCCACAACGACTCGTGCGAGTTCTTTGGCGAAGGCGCCACCGGCTACAAAGTCGCCGGCGCGCTCGACACCGGCGCACCCGAAGCCGCCACCCGCCTGGTCACCTGCCTCACCGAACGCTACGCCGCCGCCACCGGGCTGTCGTTCCACGCCAACACCGTCACGCCCGACATGACCCGCTACCACACCTTCTACGAGGTCAACGCCACGACCCCGATCGCCATCATCGAAACCGGCTTCCTCAACCTGGATTACAAGATCCTCACCGAAGAGCCGCAGCGCGTGGCACAGGGCATCATCGACGGTATACTTTGTTATGTGCTCAATCAACCCGTCGGCCAGCCCACGCCGACTCCTGCGCCCGCGCCCTAACTCGCACCCGCCCCATGCCGCCTGACCCCCACGCTCGCGCCCGCCTCAGCGCCGAATGGCAGCAGCGCGGGCGCGCCGCCTTAAAAGCCGGCCGGCGGGGCGAGGCGCGCCGCGCCTTCCAATCCGCGGTGAGTGCGGACCCAGCCAACGCCGCCGCCTGGCTGCACCTGGCCCGCCTGAGCGACCCGCGCGCCCGCCTCATCTACACCACCCAAGCCGCCGACCTGGGCCACCCGCAGGCCCGCGCCGAGCTGCGCCAGGCCCGCCACTGGGCGCCGGCCGTCGCCGCTGGTGGGGCCGTCGCCACCGGCCCCCAGTTTGGCATGGGGGTGCCGCGCCACACCGCCCCGACCAGTACGCCGGTCGCGCCGACCCCCATGCTCTGGCTGGTGCTGTTGCTGGCCCTGCTGCTGTTGGGCGCGGTGGCCGCCGCCCCGTTGGCGTTTGCGCGCGTCGGTCCGCTGCTCGCCGCCGCCCTGGGCGACCGCCTCAGTGCCGTGGTGGCTCCCGCGCCGCCCGCCGAACCGCACGGTGTCAGGGCCGTGGCCCTCGGCCCGACGGTCACCAACACGCCCCTCCCTACCCGCACCCCGCTGCCGACGAACACACCTACCGCCACGCCCACCGTCACCCCGCTGCCGACTGATACTCCCACTCCGGAGCCGCCGACCGCGACTTTCACGCCTGCCGCCCCGGCCGAGCGCTGGATCGAGGTGGACTTGAGCGACCAGCACCTGTGGGCGCACGAGGGCGCGGCCGTAGTCAACGAGTTCATCGTCTCCACCGGTCTGTGGAACACGCCCACCGTCATCGGCGAGTTCGCCGTCTACGTAAAGTACGAAGCCGCCGATATGTGGGGCACCGGCTACTACCTGCCGGCCGTGCCCTATGTCATGTACTTCTTTGAAGACTACGGCCTGCACGGCACCTACTGGCACAGCAACTTCGGCACCCCCATGAGCCACGGCTGCGTCAACCTGCGCACCGAAGACGCCGGCTGGCTGTTCAACTGGGCCAGTGTTGGCACCCGCGTCGTCGTCCACGAGTAACGGCCCCCTCCGGCGGCCCCCTCGTTTCCATTGTCACTCCGAACCCCGCCTCAGGTCGCCGGTCCTGGCGCGGCCCATGCGCGGGTGAGGAGTCTCACTTTGATTCTCTTTGTCACATCTCCGGCTGGCCATAAGTTTCTCTGCAAGCCTCCCTCCGGTCATCGCACCAGTCGCATCCTTGTGCGGGTGACACTCCGTGTCTCGCCTTTTCCCTTGAGTCCCCCGAGTCCCCCGAGTCCCCCGAGTCCCCTGAGTCCCCCTCTGGCTCAGACAGCCCATCGCGAAAACCTCCCGCCGCGCTCACCGTACCCACTTAAGGTAGAATTACCCCATGGACCCCCGTTGCTTCGGTAAAGAGGCCGCTATGGCTGGTGAGAAAGCCCTGATCATGTACTCGCGCACCATCCCGTGCCCCGACTGCTCGCGGGCGCGGCGGCTGCTCGAAGAGAACGGCATTCCGTTTGAAGAAGTCATGATCGATCTGGACCCGGCCGCCCGCACCCTCATCGAGCAGCTCACCGGCTTTCAAGCGGTGCCTACGCTGGTCGTCGCCCGCCCGCACGAGCGCCAGCCCATGATGCCGCCCAAGGCCCTCGAGCGGGGTCGCTCGCCCCGCGGCGTGGATCGCGGCCCGGTCATCACCGAGCCCGATATGGTCAGTCTGCGCGCCTGGCTCACCGGGCACGGCTTCATCGTCGGGTAATGGCCGGCACGTTCTACCTCGGCTGCCCGGTCTGGGCCAACAAGGCCTGGGTCGGCACGTTCTTCCCGCCCGGCAGCCGCAGCCAAGACTACCTGGCGCTCTACAGCCAACGGCTGAACACCGTCGAAGGTAACACCACCTTTTACGCCACGCCCTCGGCCGCCACCGTGGCCCGCTGGCGCGCCGAAGCCGCCCCCGGCTTCAAGTTCTGCCTCAAGTTCCCCCAAACCATCAGCCATCACCACCGCCTGCGCGGCGCCGAAGCCGAGACGGCCGAGTTCCTCGAGCGGCTGGTGCAGTTGGGCGACCGCTGCGGCCCGAGCTTCCTGCAATTGCCGCCCACGTTCAGCGGGCGCGACCTGCCCACGCTGCTGGCCTACCTCGACGCCCTGCCTCCGGCGTCAGCTGGCTACGCGGTCGAAGTGCGCCACCCCGATTTCTTCGGCGGCGCGGCTGAGACGACCCTAGAGGACGAACTGCGGGCGCGCGGCGTGGCTCGCGTGCTGTTCGACCAGCGCGGCCTGCGCAGCGCCGAGCCGGACGACCCTGCCACGCGCGCGGCCCAAGCCCGCAAGCCCAACGTGCCGGTGCGCTTCAGCCACACTGCCGCCTTCGCGCTCGTGCGCTACATCTCGCACCCCACGCTGGCCGAGAACGCGCCCCTGCTCGACGAGTGGGCCGGCCAGGTGGCCGCCTGGCTCGCCGCCGGCGACGATGTGTTCTTCTTCTGCCACCACAAGGACAGCCGCTACGAGCCGGCCCTGGCCCGCGACCTGCACGCTCGCCTCGCCCAGCGCATTGACCTGCCCCCGCTACCCGCCTGGGGCGCCGCCGAGCCGCCCCTCGCGACCCAACCGAGCTTGTTCTGATCTCCGAATCCAAACGCGGGCGACTCCGCTGTTCGGAGCCGCCCGCGTTTGGTTTAGCGCAACAAGAAACTAGGCGCTCTGGTGCAGCGGCTCCAGCGCGGCCTTGAACGCGCGGGCCAGGTCCTCGGCGGCCTGCACCGGGTTGGCCGCCTTGCCTACGGCCTTCACCACCGCCGAGCCCACGATGATGCCATCGGCCAGCGCGCCAATGGCGTGGCCCTGCTCGGGCGTGGCGATGCCGAAGCCCACCGCCAGCGGCACGCTCGCCCCGGTGAGGGCGCGCACCCGGCTGATGAACTCGGCCAGCCCCCCCGGCAGCGCCGCCCGCGCCCCGGTCACGCCCGTCAGCGACACCATGTAGATGAAGCCCCGCGCCCCCGTCGTGATGAGCGGCATCCGTTCTGCCGGCGTGGTCGGCGCGAGGAAGCGGATCAGCGGCAGGTTGGCCGGGTCCGCCGCGAGGGCGGCCTCCAGGTCGGCGGCCTCCTCGGGCGGCAGGTCGGGCACAATGAAGCCATCGGCCCCCGCGCGCGCCGCCTCGGCCGCCAGCCGCGCCAGCCCGTACGACAAGAACGGGTTGTAGTAGCCCATCAGCACCAGCGGGATGGTCACGCCGCGCCGCCGCAGCTCGGCCACCGCCGCCAGGCCCTTGGCCACCGTCATACCCTGCTGCAAAGCAATCTGGGTGGCGCGCTGGATCACCGGGCCGTCGGCCAAGGGATCGGAGAATGGTATACCAACCTCAATCAGGTCCGCGCCGCCCCGTGCCAGCGCCTCGATCACATCAATCGAGATTTCCGGCGTGGGGTAGCCGAGCGGAAAGTAGGGCATGAAGGCGGGCTTGCGGGCAAACGCCGCCGCGAGGCGCGAAGTCGTCATAGGTCACCTTGAGCCACACGTGTGGCGCGCATTACGCCTTCCCGCCCTCGCCCAGTTCGCGCATCACCGTGTCGAGGTCTTTGTCGCCGCGCCCCGAGAGATTGACCACCAAAATTTGGTCGGGCCGCATGGTCGGGGCGCGCTTGACCACCTCGGCCACCGCGTGCGACGACTCGAGCGCCGGGATGATGCCCTCGGTTTCGCACAGCAGTTGAAAGGCGGCCAGCGCCTCGCTGTCGGTGGCCGAGGTATAGAAGGCCCGCTCCTGGTCGCGCAGCAGCGCGTGCTCCGGGCCGATGGCGGCGTAGTCCAGCCCGGCCGAGATCGAGTGCGTCTCGGCGATCTGGCCGTCCGCGTCTTGCAGCACATACGTGCGCGTGCCGTGGATCACGCCTAGCCGGCCGCGTTCCGGGTCGCCGAAGCGGGCCGCGTGCATGCCGGTGCCCACGCCCGCGCCGCCGGCCTCGACGCCGATCAGCGCCACGTCCTCATCCGCGCGGAAGCCGGAGAACAGGCCGATGGCGTTCGAGCCGCCGCCCACGCAGGCCACACACGTGTCGGGCAGGCGGCCGGTGGCGGCCAAGATTTGCGCGCGCGCCTCCACGCCGATGACGGTCTGGAAGTCGCGCACAATGGTCGGGTAGGGGTGCGGGCCAAGCGCCGAGCCGAGCAGGTAGTGCGTGTCGGCCACATTGGTCACCCAGTCGCGGATGGCCTCGTTGATGGCATCCTTCAGCGTCTGCGAGCCGGAACTCACCGGCCGCACCTCGGCCCCCAGCAGCTTCATGCGGAAGACGTTGGGCTGCTGGCGGGCGATGTCGACCATGCCCATGTAGACCACGCACTCCAGCCCCAGCAGCGCCGCCACGGTGGCCGAGGCCACGCCGTGTTGGCCCGCGCCGGTCTCGGCCACAATGCGGTGCTTGCCCATGCGCTTGACCAGCAGCCCTTGGCCCAGCGCATTGTTGATTTTGTGCGCGCCGGTGTGGGCCAGGTCTTCGCGCTTAAGGTAGATTTGCGCGCCGCCCAGCTTGGCCGTCAGCCGCCCGGCAAACGTCAGCGGGGTGGGGCGGCCCACAAAGGTCGCCAGCAGGTGATCTAGCTCGGCCTTGAAAGCCGGGTCGGCGCGGGCTTCGACATACACGCGCTCCAACTCGGCCAGCGCCGGCATGAGCGTTTCGGGCACGAATTGCCCGCCATACGGGCCGAACTTGTGAGGTAACAGGGTCGTCGTCATAGGTTCAATCGTCAGCGCGCTAGAGTCAGGCTACGGATACGCACAACGCGTTCAGGCGTCACGGGCGGCCTGCACAAACGCCGTGATCTTGGCGTGGTCCTTCTGGCCGGGGGCGCTTTCCACGCCGGAGGCCACGTCCACGCCCCACGGCCGCACGGCGGCAATAGCGGCGGCCACGTTGCCGGGGTTAAGCCCGCCCGCCAAAAAGATTGGGTAACGCGCCGCCACGCGCGCGGCCTCCGGCCAATCGCCCACCTGGCCGGTGCCGCCATAGGCCCCCGGCGCGGCGGCGTCGAGCAGCAGGGCCGGTTGGCCGGGGCTGAACTGCGCCAGCGCGGCCAGGTCTTCGGCGGCGGCGGCCGAGTCGCGCACGGCCTTGAAGGCGCGGCCCCACAGCAGGGTCAGGTGCTCGGGCCGCTCGTCGCCGTGCAGTTGGGCCAGGTGCAGGCCGCAGTAGTCCAGCACGGTGGCCACCTCTGCCGGGGTCTGGTTGACGAAAATGCCCACGGTCGTCACAGGCGCGGCGCGGCGGGCCAACTCGGCGCACAGCCGGGCGCAGGCCTCAGGTGTCAGGTAGCGCGGGCTGCGGGCGTAGAAGTTAAAGCCCAGGTAGTCTGCGCCCGCGTCCACGGCGGCCAGCGCGTCGTCGAGATTGGTCAGGCCGCAGATTTTGATGTGCATGGCACGGTGCTCAACTCGCGCACCTTCTCGGCGATATCGGGAGATGTGACCAGGGCCTCGCCCACCAGCACGGCGGCCACATCCACCGCCGCCAGCCGCGCCACATCGGCGGCGGTGAAGATGCCGCTCTCGGCCACCACCGGGATGCCGGCCGGCACCAGCGGGCGCAGGCGCTCGGTGGTGGTCAGCGAGATGTTGAACGTGCTCAGGTCGCGGTTGTTAATGCCCACCAGCTTCAGCCCCGCCAGTGGTAGTACGCGCCTCAGTTCGGCCTCGGTGTGCACTTCCACCAGCGGCGTCAGCCCCAGGCTCAGCGCCAGCGCGTGCAGGTCGGCCAGTTCGGCGTCGTCCGGCAGGGCGGCGGCGATCAGCAGCACCGCGTCCGCGCCGGCCACGCGCGTTTGGTACATCTGCGCCGCGTTGATAATAAAATCCTTGCGCAGCAACGGCGGCAATGGGTCGGCCGCCTGCCGCAGCGCGGTCAGCGTTTCCAGCTTGCCCATGAAGAACTCGGTGTCGGTCAGCACCGAGATCGCCGCCGCGCCGTTGGCCGCGTACAGCCGCGCGATTTCTTCCAGGTCGAGGTGCGGCGCCAGCAGCCCGCGCGAGGGCGAGGCGCGCTTGAGTTCCGCGATCAGCCCGATGTGCGCGCGCGGGCCGGCCGGCAGGAACGGGCGCGGCGCGGGCGCGGCCTCGGCGGCGCGGCGCAGGGCCGCCTCGTCCAGGTCGGCGATCTCCGTGCGTTTGTGGTCGATGATTTTAGCCAGCATCGTAAACCTATTTGGCCGCCTTAGTGCAACCACACGAGTCTTGTAGGATGTTGCCCGATTCATTAGGCACCCCCTTCCCGCTCCGGGAAGGGGGCCGG
>JAYUUW010000628.1:0-6121 GCA_043754665.1 Anaerolineales bacterium
GCCTTCAGGCGTTCCTCGAACTCGCCGCGGTACTTGGCCCCGGCCACCAGCGCGCCCATGTCGAGCGTGATGAGGCGCTTGTTCTTCAGGCCCTCGGGCACGTCGCCGTTGACGATGCGCTGGGCCAGCCCCTCGACGATGGCGGTCTTGCCGACGCCGGGTTCGCCCACCAGGGCCGGGTTGTTCTTGGTGCGGCGCGAGAGGATTTGGATGACGCGCCGAATTTCCTCGTCGCGCCCGATGACGGGGTCGAGCTTGCCCTGGCGCGCGCCCTGGGTCAGGTCGCGGCCGTACTTCTCGAGCGCGGCGTAGGTGCCCTCCGGGTTTTGCGAGGTGACGCGCTGCGAGCCGCGAATGGCGGTGAGGGCCTTCAGCAGGGCGTCGCGCGTCAGTTCGCGCCCGGCGGGGTACTTGCGGGCGGCGGCCTCCAGCGCCAGCAGCACGTGCTCGGTGGAGGTGTAGTCGTCGTGCATGGTCTTGGCTTCGCGCTCGGCGGCGGCCAGGGCGTCGTTGGCGGCGCGCGAGAGGGCCACCTGGGTGTTGGCGCCGTAGACCTTGGAGCGCGCGGCCAGGGCGGCTTCGAGCTGAGCGGCCAGCGCGCCGGGGTCGCCGAGGCGGGCGACCACCTGGGGGGCGACGCCGTCGGCCTGCCGCAGCAGCGCCAGCAGCAGGTGCTCGGGCTCGATCTGCTGATGCTGATACTCGCCGGCCAGCTTTTGGGCGTCTAGGACGGCCTCTTGGGCTTTTTGGGTAAATTTGTCGAGGTTCATGGAGTCGGTTCCTTCCGTTACCAGCCACGGAAATGACTTGAGATGCTCTACAGTCTAACGACGAAATATCAGAATTGTATTGCTATTGTACGGCGGAATGCGGGGGGCGGCGCGGGGGCGGACGGGCGCAGGGCCGAGTAGGTCCGTGTTGCGGATTCCTCACCGGCCCGAGGGGAGCGCCTGGTCCAAATGCCTGAGGCCGGGTTCGGAACCCAACAAAGAACGTTGGGCAGGTGTGACAAATCAGAAGGGAAGGTTGCGGCAGGCGGGCGGTGGAGCCGAGGGGGACAGGGCGCAGCAGGGTGCAACCTCTTTCTCTCTCTTTTTTCTCTGCCTGTTAACAATTCTCCGATTTGGCGTTAGCAGAGCTCTAATGCGCGGTGGGTATAGTGGGGGCAAGGTTCGGACAAGACAACAACTAACTGCCCTTACAAAGGATGGAGCTCACCATGTTCAAGTATGCCTATCGCCCCACGCGTTTTGCTGAAGCGGTGAACCGCCTGTTCGACGAGTCGGTGGTTAACCCGCAACTGAGCAATCCCACCATCGCGGCGCTGCCGCTGAATGTGGTGCTGAGCGGGGATGAGTACGTGATCACCGCCGCTGTGCCCGGCCTGAAGGCCGAAGACCTGCACCTGGAAGTGCTGGGCGACACGGTGACCCTGCGCGGCGAGCTGCCCGCGCCCGAAGTGGGTGAGCAAGATCAGTGGCTGCTGCGCGAGCGCCGCTCGGGCAAGTTCGTGCGCACGCTGACCCTGCCCACCGAGGTCGAAGGCGCGAAGACCGAAGCCACTGTGGAGCAGGGCGTGCTGACCGTGCGCCTGCCCAAGGCCGAGGCCGCCAAGCCCAAGAGCATTAAGGTGTTGGCGAAGTAAGAGATCGTCCTGCTGATTGAGCGCGGGCCGCTGGGGCGAAGGCCCTGGCCCAAGGCCGGCCGTGAATACAGTTGTATTCGCCGGCGCCCGCTGAGTAGTCTGTAGTGGTGGTCGCAATAGACACGGCCCCGGCCAGCATGCTGGTCGGGGCCGTGTCGTGTTTTGCGCTAAGCCGCCTTGAGCGTATCTTTGAAGACGTTGATCTGGGCGGTGTGCTCGCGCTTGTGGCCGTAGTACTGGTAGACGATGAAGTCATCGAGGGCGTACTCGGCCCCATACCAGGGCAGGGTGCCGGGGCGGCGCAGCAGGTCGCCGGCGAGCAACTGCACCAGGCGGTGGCTCTCGGCGGCGGCGGCGTTGTACTCGGCCAGCAGGTCGGCGGCGGGGCGGGCCTGGCGAGCGGCGATCTGAAAGTCGTTGAAGATTTGGCCGCTCTGCCCGCTGAGCTGGTCGAGGTAGGGGGTTGGGCCGCCCGCGCCGCCGGACTGGAACGAGCGCAGCACTTCGATCAGGAGCTGCTCGAACGAGGCCAGGTGGCCGATGATGAGCTTGGTGGACCACCAGCCGCAGACGTTGGGGGTCTCCCAGTGTTCCAGCGGCAGGTCAACGAGGTTGCGGGTCACAAAGTCGTGGCCGTAGTGAATGATGTCGGTGGCGTTCATTTCCTCAGCCGTCCCACGCGGTAGCTCGGCGCGGCTGTTTCGGGATTGATCACGAGCGGCAAGTATACGCGGAATGGGTCGGCGTCCACAATCGTCACGGTGGCGGGGTTGGGGGCGCCCAGCGTGGCGTTGGCCGGACTGCCCAGGGCCACGGTCAGGCTCTCGGCCGGCTCGGGCGCGTCGTCGTCGAGCACGGTCAGCGCGAGCGTCTGGGTGACCTGGCCGGGCGTGAAGGTCAGCGCGCCGGTCAGGGGCGTGTAGTCGGCGCCGGCCAGGGCCGTGCCGGCCGTGGTGGTGTACAGCACCGTGACGGTGAGGGCTGAGGGCACAGAGAGCGTGGCGGTGAGGGTGAGTGTGGCCGCGCCCTCGGTAACGGTGTAGGCGGCGGCGCTCCACTGGGCGGTGGGCGGCGCGTCGTCATCCACAATGGTCAGCCGGGTGGCCGTGAGCACGCCCAACTGCGCGATGGTGGTCTGCGTGATGGCCACGAAGAGCGTCTCGTCGGCCTCGTCCAGCAGGTCGGGCAGGAGCGTGACGGCGCCCTGCGTCGCCGTGAGGCCGGGGGTGAAGGTCAGCACGCCGGTGGCGTTCACAAAGTCGGCGCCGGGCGCGGCGCTGCCGGCCGAGGTGCTGTAGGCGACGGTGACGGTCAGGCTGGCCGGCCCGGAGAGGGTGACTGTGAACGGCGCGGTCAGGGCGCTTTCGGGGGCGCTGCTGTTGGCCGCGGCGAACTGGGCGGTGGGCGGCGCGTCATCTTCCACTATTGAGATCGTGGCCGCGTTGGGGACGCCCAGGGTGGCATTGCTCGGCGCGCCGAGGTCCAGGCTGAAGCTTTCGGTCGGTTCGTAGAGGCCATCGGGCAGCAGGGTGAGTGTTCCTTGGGTGGTGGTCGTGCCGGGCGTGAAGGTCAGCAGGCTGGTGGCGTAGACGTAGTCGTCTCCGGCGGTAGCGCTGCCGGCCACGGTGGTGTACGGCACGGTGACGGTCACGCTTGACACGGCCGACAGCGTGACGGTGAAGGGCAGGGTCAGGTCGGCTTCGGCCGCCAGGTAAGCCGCGCCCGTGAACTGGGCGGTGGGCGGCGTGTCGTCGTCGGCGATGACGACCGTGGCGCTGGCGGGTGCGCCCAGGCTGGCGTTGCTCGGCGCGCTGAGGGCCAGGCCGAACGTCTCGGCGGGCTCGTAGGCGGCGTCGGGCAGCAGGGGGATTGTGCCTTGCAAGGTCGTCAGGCCGGGCGTGAAGGTGAGCATGCCCGAAGCGGCGGTGTAATCGCCTCCCGGCGTGGCGGTGCCGCTGGTGGTGGTGTAATTGACGGTGACCGTGAGGCCCGAGGCCGCCGAGAGGGTGACGGTGAAGGGTAGGGTGGTAGCGCTTTCCAACACGTTGTAGAGCGCGGCGCTCAACTGGACGGTGGGCGGCGCGTCGTCGTCCAGAATGGTAACCGTGGCGTCACTCGGCGCGCCCGATGCGGCGTTGGCCGATGGGCCCAGGGTCACCGTGAAGGTCTCGTCCGTCTCGTCGGCCAGGTCGGGCAGCAGCGTCACGGGCGCCTGGGCGCTCTGGCTGCCGGGGGTGAAGGTCAGCGTGCCAGTGGTGTGGATGTAATCATTCCCGGCGGTGGCGCTGCCGGCGGTGGTGGTGTAACCGACGGTGACGGTCAGGCCCGACGGCGCGGAGAGCGTGGCGGTCAGCAGGGCCGTCGCGGCGCTCTCGGTGACGGTATAGGCGGCGGTGTCCCACTGCAGTGCCGGCGGGTCGTCGTCATCTACGATGCTGAAACGGGTGATGGATTGCAGCCCCAGTATGGCACCACTGGGGTTGGTCAGACTGATGAAGACGGTCTCGTCCAGTTCGTCCAGCAGGTCGGGCAGCAGCGTGAGCGTGCCCTGGGTGGCCGTCAGGCCCGGCGTGAAGGTGAGTGTCCCTGTGGCGGCCACATAATCGGCCCCCGGCGTGGCCGTGCCGCCGGTGACGGTGGTGTAGACCACGGTGACCGTGACGACCGCCACGGCTGACAGCGTGACGGTGAATGGCGCGGTGCCGGCGCTCTCGCCGCCGCTGTAGTTGGCCGAGTCAAATTGGGTGGTGAGCACGGCGGCCGGGGCCAAGCCCGGGCTGCCCGGAGGGGCGGCGTTGACGGTGACGGGCGCGTTTTGAGGAATATGGGGCGGTGTCCAGGCCAGCGCCGGCCCGAGGGCGAACACGCTGGCCGCCAGCCAGCGCCAGGCCGTCGCCGTGCCCGTGGTTTGGATCATCATCGCGCCCTCTCTTGACCACTCGCGCCGGCTCGCTCAGATGTGTGTGCTCGAGGCGTACCCGCTGGGAGCGCGCCGCCGGCGGCGCGGGAAAGCCAGGCCGGCAGCGTGCTCCGATGTTCGGACAATAAGTCAACCATTACCTTACGCCAAATGGGCTGGGCGGCGCAAGTGAGCGGCCCCCTGGTTTTCCCAGGCATTCGGCGTGATTGGCGTCCCGGTCGGCCTGGGCATGGGGAAGGGTTGCCGGCCGTTCCACCGTGGCGAGGTCGCGCTACGCCGTCTTGATCTTTCCGACCGTGCCGCCGGTGAGGCTGACGAGCTGGGCCGGGGTCAGCCGGAACACGGCATTGGGCGTGCCGGCCGCCGCCCAGAGCTCGTCAAACGTCAGCAGGTCTTCGTCAATAAAGGTCGGCAGCGGCG
Source organism: Anaerolineales bacterium (assembly GCA_043754665.1). GTDB lineage: Bacteria > Chloroflexota > Anaerolineae > Anaerolineales > UBA6663 > JADZEK01. The sequence goes on from JAYUUW010000628.1 coordinate 4,986, forward strand.
CGGTATGGCCCACCGGCGACACGCCGCCGATCACAAAGCCGGTCTGGGCGCGCACAAAGTCGGCGTCGGCCTTGGCCAGCGGCTCGCCCAACAGCGCCGCCACGGCCTTCTCGTCCACGCGGTTCACGCCGCTGGCCAGCACCAGCACGGCCCGGTCGCTCTGCGGCGCGCGGAAGATCAGGCTCTTCACAATCTGCGCCACGGTGGTGCCAATGGCGTGGGCGGCCTCGACCGCCGTGCGTGTGCTCTGCGGCAGTTCGACCACTTGCAGCGGCACGCCCTGCGCCGCCAGCGCGTTCTGCACGCGCTGCGCCGAGGGCGAGAGGGAGCCGGCGGGAACGTCGGAAGCGGGAGGGGTATTCATGGGGAGGTAGCCTTCTGCCAGTGGCGCTCACAGCGCCTGATTTGCCGCCGAATATACCACGCCTGCGGATCGGCGTTGGGGCGCTGCGCCGCTACGCCAGCGGCGTCTTCGACGGCACGCCCACGCGGCGCGGGTAGGCCGGGGGCGTGGGCGTTACCTTGTCGTAAACTACCAGGTAGCGCGCCTCGGCCGTGCCCGGCAGCGCCACGGGCCGGGTCTGCGCCAGCCGCCCCCCCAGCCGGGCCACGGCGGCCTCGGCGGCCTGCGCCTCGTGCGGCGCGTTGACGCCCTTCTGCGCGACGGCCTGACCGCCCACGCGCACCAGCGGCAGCAGATATTCGGCCAGCACCGGCAGTTCGGCCACGGCCCGCGCCACGGCCCAGTCGTACTGCTCGCGGTGCGCGGGCATTTGTCCAATCTCCTCGGCCCGCGCCTTGACCACGCTCACATCGCGCAGGCCGAGCTTGGCCGCCACCGCCTCGCAGAAGGTCACCTTCTTGCCGGTCGCCTCTACCAGCGTCAGGCGCAGTTGCGGGAGCATGATCTTGAGCGGCAGGCCGGGGAAGCCTGCGCCTGTGCCCACATCGATCAGGCGGCCGGCTGCGCCCGCCGGCAGCACCGCCAGCAGCGAGAGCGAGTCGAGAAAGTGCTTCACCTGAATGCCCTCCGGGTCGATGATGGCGGTCAGGTTGAAGCGCTCGTTCCAGGTGCGCAGTTCGTCGGCGTAGGTTTGAAAGGCGGCGATCTGCGCGGGCGTGAGTTCCAAGCCCAA
>JAYUUW010000629.1:0-8077 GCA_043754665.1 Anaerolineales bacterium
TCTCGCTCAACTGGCGCTCCAACCCCTGGAGCCGGCTCACCGTCGATTCCAGCCTGGCCTTGGACCCGGATGCCGGCAGCGTGCCCGGCCCCATTGGCAACAAGACCTTCACGCCCATCGACGACGTCAATTACACCCTGCGGGCTGAGAACATCCTCACCACGCTCTTCCCCAGCTTCTTCAGCGACCGCCAGACCATCACGGTCAAGGTGCAGGGCGTCGAGCCGGGGATTATTTTCACCGGCACCGTCAGCAGCGGCTTCGTGGGTTTCGATGCGCGGACCAATACCGTCACCATCTTCCAGGGCGGCTCGGTGGTCTTGTCGTGGAACGTGCGGCGCACCGACGAGTTGCTGCTGCTGACCAACGGCGCGGCCCAATCCATCGCGCCCGAGCAATACACGGGCAGCCTCACCGTCGCCCCCGAGGCCGACACGGTCTACCAACTGCGCGCCATCAACCACTACAACCAGCCCGACGGTAAGATTTCGTCACCCATCACCGTCAAGGTGGTCCCACTGCCCACCCCCACGCCACCCGTCCCCATCATCCAACTGTTTAACGTGCAGCCGCTGGTCATTACCGAGGGCGAATCCATCCGGCTCGAATGGCTGGTCACCGGCGTCACCGAGGTCTCCATCGTCGGCATCGACGGCGTCGTTTTCGCGCCCAGCGGCAGCTACGAAGTCTCGCCCCCCGGCCCCGGCACCTACAGCTACGTCCTCACCGCCCAATGGCCGGGCGAGCCGAAGACCTTGCAGCAAATCGTCACCGTGCTGCCCGCGCCCAGCCCCACGCCCGAGCCGCTGGCGCCCAAGATCGATTTCTTCACCATCACCCCCGATGAGGTCGTGGAAGGCAGCACCGCGGCCAGCGAGGTCACCGTGGCCTGGTCGGTCAGCGGCGCGACCACCAACATCGAGATCAGCGGGCCGGATTTCGGCACCGTCTCTAACCTCAACAAGCAGGGCAGCATCACCGTGGCGGTGGAAAAGCCCACGCTGTTTGTCATCACGGCCTTCAATGGCGAAGACCTCTCCACCAGCGGCACGGTGCAGATCAACGTCATCCCGCCGACGCCCACGCCCACCCCGCCGCCCACCGCCACCCCGGCGCCGACGCCGCTGCCGGTGCCGATTGTCATCTTCTCGGCCGCCGGCGACATCGCCCACAATGAGCCGACCGATAGCGTCATTCCCATTACCGGCAGCGATGTGCCCACCAACACCCGCCGCTACCAGGTAGTGGCCGGCACCTGGGTCAAATTTAGCTGGAACGCCACCAATGCCGTCAAGACCATCTTCGACGGCGAAGATAAGGCCCCGGTCGATTCGGTTTCGGTGCAGATCAACGTCGCTGATACCATCCTCTTCAGCGCGATTAACGCCCAGGGCTATCAGACCGATCTCTTCATTCAACTGACGACCACCCCGCGCCCGGCCCCGCCCGTGCCGTTCAACGTCATCGGCACTTTTGACCAGGGCGCGGCCACCGTCAACCTGCGCTGGGACTACAGCAACGCGGCCGTCAGTTCGATTGATCACTTCAAGGTGTACCGCGCGACGCTGCCCGATACCACGTTCACGCCCTACGCCGACAACATTCCCAAAACCATCCCCTATCAGTGGGTCGACACGGCGGCCACCTGCAACATGGCCTACTACGTCGTGGCCGTTTATACCGTAATTGGCGGCGGCACCACCGAAACCGGGCCGAGTACCAATAGTTGGTACAGCCCGGCCTGCCCGACGCCCACGCCCGAGCCGTAACTGGGGCCGCGAACGCCGCCCCTTGCATTCGAGAGGTATATGTTGGGCCGCCAGTTCTTTTGTGGGCGGCTTGCCGTTGGTGCCCATGACCCCATCTTCTGTGCTTGCCCTGTCGCCCGCCCCCCGCCCGGCTGCCACGCGCGCCGCGCTGGTGGGGCTCATCTCGGCCAACACCCTGGCCGCCGTGCTGCTGGCCGGTTTGCTGGCCGTGCTCAGCCGCGCCACGCCCGCCGGCGCCGCGCCGGCCCCCGCCGCCCTGGTTCCGGCCGAGTTGGCCGCGCCCGCCGCCGCCGATACGCTGACCATGACCAAGCAGGTCACCACCGGCTCGGGCGACAACAGCGTCGTCTTCAACGGCGATGTGCTCACCTACACCATCGTCATCACCAACGACACCGCCTTCAGCGCCAGCAACATCAATGTCATCGACACGCTGCCGATTGACACGCTCGACGACGTGGTCTGCCTCCAGGCGTGCGAACCGATTGTCGAAGAGCAGAGCATCCCCGAGCCGCTGGGCGGCATCCTCATTATCACCGTCACGCGCCAGCTCAGTTGGACTCTGGCCAGCCTGGCGCCCGGCGCCGTGACCCAACTGGTGTTTCAGGGCCGAGTCACCGGCCAGGCCGACGGCACCCTCTTCAATAACCGCGCCTTTGCCACCTACGCGCTCAGCGGCGGCACCGGCAGCGGCAGCGCCGCCACCAACGAAACCGTCACCACTGTCCGTATCAAGGTCGATGAGAACGGCGCGCCCGGCCTCTCTGGCGCGCCCACTTGGTTTTCCGACGACATCGGCGGCACCCTCAGCCAAGACTGGGGCGATTTCAACAACGATGGCTATCTCGACCTGGTGCTCGGCTCCTCCATCGGCACGTCGGTCTACCGCAACGTGCAGGGCCGCATGGTCTTCTATTGGAAGAACACCACGCGCACCTATGGCGTCCGCTGGGCCGACTTTAACGGCGACGGCAAGCTCGATATCGTGGCCGTGGGCGACAGCGTGGATGGCAGCGCGGTGGTGTCCGGCACCAACTACCTGTACACCCAGGGCAGCGGCAACTTTGTCGCGCTGGGCGATCCCTTCCTCTCGCCTTACCAAAACGTGCGGGTGGCCGTCGGCAACTTCGACGCCGCTGACGGCAATAAAACGATTGACATTATTGTTAGCACCAACACCCTCAACGCCGCCTGCCCGGTGCGCCTGCTACGCAACAACGGCGCCGGCGTGTTCACCAACCCCGGCGACTGCCTGAGCACCTCGGCCACGGCCGCCCTGGGCGCGGCCGACTTCGACAATGACGGCGACCTCGACCTGGCGCTGGGCCTCTTCCCCGACGCCATTCAGGTGCTCAAGAACAATGGCTTCGGCCTGTTCTCCACCAATATCGTCGTCGCCAGCGGCCTGGGCTTCTTGCCCTACGACTTTGCCTGGGGCGACTACGACGGCAACGGCTACATGGACCTGGCCGCCGCCTTCCCGCTCCAAAAAGAAGCCCGCATCTACCGCAATTTGGGCGGCACCATCTTCGACAGCCCGCTTGAGCCTTTCCGCACCGCCAAGTTCCTCTCGCCCCTGGCGGTCGATTGGGGCGACTTCAGCGGCGACGGCCTGCTCGACCTGGTGGTGGGCGACGAAGTGCCGCGCGTTTATCTCAACAACCACGGCACCTTCGATGTGAACAGCCAGCTCGCGGCCGACGCGCTCGACGGCCAGGTGTGGAGCATTCGCGGCGCGCAGCTGAACTTCGGCGGCGACCTGGAACTGTCACTCACCAACCGCGACGACTCCAGCCTGCTGATTGAGGGCTTCGCCCCGCACCTCGACACCGACCTGACCCCGGTCGCCATCGCCGCCAATAGCGCCGCCAATAGCCTGGCCTGGGGCGACACCGACGGCGACGGCGACCTGGACCTGGTGCTCGGCGCTGGGCCGTCGCCCGCGCTCGGCACCCAAATTCTCTTCAACACGGCCGGCGAGTTCACCACCAAGCAGCAGCTCAGCAGCGGCCTCGGCCCGCAGTCGGTGGCGCTGGGCGATGTGAACAACGACGGCCGCCTCGACATTGCTGTGGGCACCGCCGTTGAAAACCAGCTCTACCTGGCCGGGGTGCCCGTGCCGTCGTGGACCTCCAGCGGCCCCAACTTCCCCAGCCACCGCCTGGCCTTTGGCGATGCCAACAGCGACGGCCGGCTCGACCTGCTGGTGGGCGCCAATGGCGGCGGCGTGGCCGTCTACCTGAACACCGGCAGCACCCTGGCCACCACGCCCGCCTTCGTCACCCCCGAAACCGGCGATGTGCGCGCCCTGGCCTGGGGCGACTTCAACCGCGACTTTTATCTCGACTTTGTGGTCGCCTTTTACAACAAACCGGCCCAGCTTTATCTCAACAATCAGAACAATACCTTCACCGCGGTGTGGAACTCCAACACGGCCTTCCATACCACCAGCCTGGCCGTGGCCGACTTCAACGGCGACAGCTACCCCGACCTGGCGCTCGGCCACTACGACGGCCACGTGCAGTTGTTTGAAAACCGCGGCCTCGGCTTCAACGGCCAGCTTTCGGCCGCCCCGGTGTGGACCGCGCCCAACCAGACCCGCACCAACGCCCTGGCCTGGGGCGATTGGGATTATGACGGCTACCCCGACCTGGCGGTGGGCAACGATTTTGAGCCCAACCAGGTGTTCGGCAACTTTGCCAGCACCCCCGGCAACGCCCGCCTGTTCTGGCTGTGGACCTCGACCGAAGCGATGGCCACCACCGGCCTGGCCTGGGGCGACTATGACAATGACGGCGACTTGGACCTCGGCATCAGCCAGAAGGGCGGCGGCGCCAACGGCTTCTACCGTAACGGCACCATCTCGCCTTCGCACCTCAACAGCAATTATGTCTCGACCCTGGCCCGCCCCAACAACCCGTCTTACGTGGCCGTCGACCGGCCCGGCCTCACTGCCAACGCCTATCTCTACTCCAGCTCCGAGATCGTCGGCGGCCTGAGCCAGACCGTGCCGATCAGCTACACCCTGTTCGATCCCGACGGCTCGCGCAAGGCCACCGACTTCGGCGGCAACGCGCCCGGCAACCCCATCGCGCGCACCCTGTTCGAGTTCTCGCTCGACGGCGGCAGCACCTGGAAGACCGCCACCGCCGCCGCCGGCTGGACCGGGGCCACCACCACCACCACCCGCCTGGGCCAGCCCGCCGTCTTCCCCTGGGATGCCACCAAAGATCAGGCCATCAGCGACGATGCCCGCTTCCGCGTCCGCATTGTGCCGCAGTGGCTGGTCGGCCCGGCCCAGCACGCCTCCACAGTGGCGGTCAGCCCGCCCTTCCGCATCCGCGCCGTCACCTGCGTCTGGCCCGAGAACCCCTACATCCTGACCGTCCCGGCGGTCATCACGCCCAACGTGGCCGCCAGCTATCTGGGCGGGGTGCAGGCCGGCACCGGCGTGCTCACCTACACCTGGAACTTCGGCGACGGCGCGCTGGTCAATGGCCAGAACACGCTGCACACCTTCGGGGCTAACGGCACCTACCCCATTACCCTCACCGTCACCGGCCAGGCTTGCCCTAAGAACCGGCCGGTGGTGGTCAACAAAACCATTTCGGTCGGCACCGGCGTGAACAACGCGCGCATCTTCCTGCCGCTCGTGGCCAATGACAGCCTGGGCACCACCACCCTGCAAGGCGAGGGGGAAGGCGTGGGCGTCGGCTCGCTCGACGCCACGCCCGACCGCCCGACCAGCACGCCCACTGACACCGTGGCGCCCTCGGCCACTGTGACCGCCACCGAAACGGCCACCGCGACCGCCTCGCCGTCTGACACCGCCTCGCCGGCCGAAACCGGCACCGCCACCGAAACGGCCGCCCCCTCGGAAACCGGAACGCCCACGGGCGCGCCCACCGACACCGAAACGCCCACGGATGCCCCCACCGCGACCGCTTCGCCCGTGGATAGCACCGAAGTGCCCACCAACACCACTGGTTTGGCCGGGGTACGTTGGGCCACCTGGCGGCACGCCGCCGCCGCCCTAGGGCAGCCCAGCGCCCCCGTGCTGGCCTCGGCCAGTGTGCCGGCCGGCGGGCTCACCGCCCCCGCCCTGGCGCCGCTGGCGGTGCCCTCCGCGCCGATCTCGGCCACCCAACTCACCACCCTGACCACGGGCATCAACAATGAGCCGGCCATTAACGCCGACGGCACGCGCATCATCTTCTGGTCCACCGCCGACCCGGTGGGGCTGAACCCCGATGGCAACATCGAGGTGTTCCTGTTCACCCTCACCCCGGGCGGCATCGAGATCAAGCAAATCAGCAATTCCACCGGCAGCATCTTGGGCGGCTTCAACCTCTCGCCCTCGATTGATGACGCCGGCAACCGCATGGTCTTCTTCTCGGACCGTGACTTGATCGGCCAAAACCCCGACACCAATTTTGAAGTCTACATGTACGAGGCCGACAGCGACACGCTCTATCAGGTCACCAACACCAACAAGGGCTTCAACATCTTGCCCTCGCTGAGCGGCGACGGCCAATACCTGGCCTTCGCCTCCGACCGTAACTTCCAGAACACCAACGCCGACGGCAACACCGAAATCTTCCGGGCCGCGATCGGGGCCGGCGGCGCGTTTTCGTTCAGCCAGGTCACCCATTCGCCCGGCGGCGTCAACGATCAGCCGCGCATCAGCCACGACGGCGCGCGCATCGCCTTCGTGTCGAACTTCAACTACCCGCTGGCCAACGCCCTGCCGCTCAACAACGCCGACAACAACCGCGAGGTGTTCCTGGCCGAGATCGGCGGCACCGTGCGCATTGTGCAGGTCAGCAACACCACTACCGGCAGCACCGGCGAGCCGGCCATCAACGGCGATGGCACGCGCGTGGTCTTCGTGTCTGACCGCGACCCCACCGCCGGCGTGGGCAACCCCGGCAACCTGCGCGAAATCTATTACGCCGACATCACCCCCAGCTATGCGCTCTCGGTCACCCCGGTGACCACCAGCACCGTGGAGGTCGGCAACGGCGAGCCGACCATCAGCGCCGACGGCACCCGCATTGGCTTTGTGTCGCCGGGCCTCAACCAGGTGCGCCTGTTCGACACCCTCGTCACCAGCGAACTGGTCAGCAGCATCGGCGCCAGCCTGAACCCCAACCTCAGCGCCGACAGCACCGTGCTGGTCTTCGCGCACAACCGCCAGTTGTATCTCACCAGCAGCCCGATTGCCGAGTTGGTGGTTACCAATGTGGCCGTGCCGTCGCCGGTGTTTGAAAACGCCCCGCTGCGCTTCACCGTGGTGGTCAGCAATGCCGGCCCGTCGCTCGCGCAGAACATCCGCCTTACCGAAACCCTGCCGGTCGGCGGCTTCAACCCGGCCCTGATGACGTTTTCGGCCCAGGGGGTCACCTGCTTCACCTTCGCCGCGCCCCTCACCTGCACCGTCGCCAGCCTGGCGGCCAACACGGCGGTCACGCTCACCATCGACCTGACCCCCACCGTCTTCGGCACGCTCACCAACACGGTGAACGCCTCCACCAGCACCTACGAGCGCTTCACCGACAATCTGGTCACCACGTCTGTCACCGTCAGCCCGGTGCCGCTGGCCGGCGTCAGCATCGCCGGCGCCACCGACGGCACGGCTCACCAGAGCTATACCTTCGTGGCCAACGTCACGCCCATCAGCCCGTCGCTGCAGCTCACCTACACCTGGCAGGCCACCGGCCAAACCACGGTGGTGTCGGTCAGCCCGGCCATCAGCAACGCCGTCAACTTCGCCTGGAACCCCGGCGGGGTGCAGATGATCACCGTCACCGTCACGAACCCGGCCGGCCCGGTGGTCACGGCCACGCACACCATCACCATCGCCAACCCGGCGCCGACCTTGAGCGCCATCCAGCCGACCACGGCCACCATCAACGGCGGGGGCTTCAGCCTGCTGCTCACCGGCACCGGCTTCGTCGCCAACTCGCAAGTCCTGTGGGATGCGACGCCGCTGGCGACCACCTACGTCAGCAGCACCACGCTGCAGGTGTTGGTCACCAGCCCGCTGCTCACCGTCCTCGGCCCGCATGCGGTCGTGGTGTCGAACACCGTGCCCGGCGGCGGCGTCTCGCCCAGCCAGACCTTCACCGTCACCTATCCGGCGCCGCAAATCACCAGCATCGCGCCTACCGGCATGGCGGCCGGCAGCCCGAGCTTCACGCTGGTCATCACCGGCAGCAACTTCATCGGCGGCGCCACGCTCCACTGGAGCGGCCAGGCCGACCTGCCCACCACCGGCAGCGGCACCACGCTCACCGCCGTTGTCCCGG
>JAYUUW010000630.1:0-15438 GCA_043754665.1 Anaerolineales bacterium
TTAACCAAACGCTGGCCCAGGCCGCGCAGGCGGCCGGCATCGCCATGGGCCTCGGCTCCCAGCGCGCCGCCGTCGAGAACCCTGCCCTGGCCGCCACCTTTCAGGTCCGCAACGTCGCGCCCGACATTTTATTATTCGCCAACCTGGGCGCAGTGCAACTCAACTACGGCTACGGCCTCGACCAGTGCCGCCGCGCTGTAGACATGATCCAGGCCGATGCTCTGATCCTGCACCTCAACGCCCTGCAAGAGGCCGTGCAGCCCGAAGGCGACGGCAACTTTGCCGGACTGCTGGGCCGCATTGAGGCCGTCTGCCGCGCCCTGCCGGTGCCCGTCATCGCCAAAGAAGTGGGCTGGGGCTTCTCCGAGCAGGCCGCCCGCCAGTTAGCCGAGGCCGGCGTGGCCGCCATCGACGTGGCCGGCGCGGGCGGCACCTCCTGGTCGCAGGTGGAAATGCACCGCGCCCAGACCGCCACCCAGCGCCGCATCGCCGCCGCCTTCATCGACTGGGGCATCCCCACCGCCGAGGCCATTCAAAACGTCCGCCGCGCCGCGCCCGCCCTGCCCGTCATCGCCTCTGGCGGCCTGCGCGACGGCATCGACCTGGCCAAGTGCCTCGCCCTGGGCGCGAGCCTGGGCGGGCTGGCCGGGCCGTTCCTCAAAGCCGCCGCCGTCTCGGTTGAGGCCGTCACCGAGGCCATCGGCGAGCTCAGCCGCGAACTGCGCATTGCCATGTTCGCGGCCGGCGCGGGCAGCATTGCGGCCCTGCAAGCCACCCCCCTCCAGCCCGTGCCCTAGCGCGGCGTCAACGAGCTTATGTCCCTCTCGGAAATCGCGCCCATCTACCTTGCCGCGCTGGAAGCCGAACTGCGCGCCGCCATCGGCTCCGAGCAGTTGCATCGGCTGCCGCACCCCGGCGCCGAAACGCGCCCGCGCGACCCGGCCTACCTGGACGAGTATTACACCATGCTGGCCTACCACCTCGGCTGGACCGACAACGGCCGGGGCGGCAAACGCATCCGCCCGCTGCTCTGCCTATTGAGCTGCACGGCGGCCGGCGGCGCGTGGGAACAGGCCCTGCCCATCGCGGCGGCGGTCGAGCTGATCCACAACTTCTCGCTGCTGCACGACGACATTCAAGACAATAGCCCGCTGCGCCACGGCCGCCCCACTGTGTGGACCCGCTGGGGCCAGGCCCAGGCCATCAACGCCGGCGACGCCATGTTCACGCTCGCCTATTTGGCTCCCCACCGCATGCCGGCCCTCGGCGTCAACGCCGACATCGCCCTCGCCGCCCTGGCCGACCTCACCCAAACCTGCCTGTTCCTCACCCAAGGCCAATACCTCGACATGGCCTTCGAGCAACGCCCGCAGATCACCGTGAACGAATACCTGACGATGATCGAGAAGAAGACAGCCGTGTTGATCGCCGCCGCCGCCCGCCTGGGCGCGCGTGTGGCCGGCGCCGCGCTGCCGCAGCTTGAGGCGTTCTACCGCTTCGGCTGGAACCTGGGCATGGCGTTTCAGTTGCAGGATGATTTGTTGGGGATTTGGGGCGACCCGGCCGTCACAGGCAAGTCGGCCGCCAGCGACCTGGAGAAGCGCAAGAAGAGCCTGCCCGTGGTCTTTGGCCTGGAGCGCTCCGCCGATTTCGCCCGCGCTTACGCCCAGCCGCACACCTCCGGCGCGTCGGTCGCGGCGCTGGCCGACCAACTCGAAACCCTGGGCGCGCGCGCCGAGGTTGAACAGCGGGTGCAAACCACCACCGCCTGCGCCGTCGAAGCGCTCGAACAGTGCGCCCCGGCCGCGCCTGCCGCTCAGGCCCTGCGCGACCTCACCGACCAGCTTCTCCGCCGCAATCAGTAAGCGCCGCCGCGCTAAATATCAATCGTCGCCGTCGGGCCGACCCCCAGCGCCGAGCGCATCGCCGCCGCCTTACTCATCAGTTCCCCCGAGTCCGACGTGCCGCTGTAGTCAATCCGCACCCGTTCCCGGTTCTTCAACCACAGCGCCAGCGCAAACGTCCGCGTGCCCACCGATACCAGCCCCACATCGGCGATCTCGGCCACGCTAAACACTTTCTCCGACCGCCTCAGTGGCCGCTCATACGCCACCGTCACCAGGCCGCGCGTCGCGTCGTAGCTGGTGGTCACGGCCGGGATCAGCAGCCACATAAGCACCGCCCCAATCGGCATCGCCAGCCCCGCCGCGAAGGCAATCCCCACCGACACCCACAGACTCAAATCAGCCGCCGGGCGCAGTAGCAGTGGCAGCCCCACGCTCATCGCAATCAGCAGGCAGCCGATCACGCCAAACAGCGGCATCAGCCACAGCAGAAACGTCGTCTTGTATTGGTGTAGTACGATACTGGTGGAGGTCGCCATGGCCGCCTTGCGTCGCCCTACACAAACTCCTGAAACACGCGGTTGCCCAGCAGCCGGCCGCCGTGCGTCAAATGCACGCCGTCAGCGTCCCACGCCAGCAGGCCCAGCGCCGCCAGGTGCCGCAGCGTGCGGCCGTACGTCTCGCGCAGCCCCACGCCATAGCGCGCCTGAAAGTCCGCGTCGCGCACGCCTTCCTGCGTCAGCCGCAGCCCCAGCAGCATCGTCTCATTCATCGCGTCTGTGCGCGTTTGAGGGATTCGGTCAACCGTCGCGGCCGAGAACGGATAGGCCTGCGCCGCGCCCTCCAGCAGCCGCTTGATATACGCGGCCGGAGCCAGCGCGTTCGAGTAGCGCCAGCCGTTCACGCAGCCGTGCGCCCCCGCGCCTAACCCCAGGTACGGCCAGTTGCGCCAATATTGCAGGTTGTGGCGGCACTGAAAATAATCCGCCATCGGGCCGTCAGCCCGCGCCCAATTCGAGATTTCATACTGCGCGTACCCCGCCGCCGCCAGCGTGTCGGAGGCATAGTTGTACATGTCCGCTGCCAGGTCGGGGTCGGGCATCGGCAGCAGGCCCCTGTACACCCACGCCCGCAGCGGCGTGCCGTTTTCGAGCGACAGCGCATACAGCGACAGATGCTCCGGCCGGAGGTCCAGCACCCGCTGCACGCTCGCCTGCCAGCCTTCCAAAGTCTGGTACGGCAGGCCAAAGATCAGGTCCAGGTTCAGGCCAGAGGCCGTGGCGTCAAAGCCCGCCGCCCGCGCCATGGCCACCGCCGCCACCACATCGTCAAACGTGTGCAGCCGGTCGAGCAGTTTCAGCTCGCCCGCGTGCGCCGACTGCACCCCAAACGACAGCCGGTTGACGCCCAGTGCCCGCAGCCCCCGCAGGTAGGCGTCATCCACCGTTCCCGGATTGGCCTCCAGCGTGATCTCGCACCCCGCCGTCAGGTCGAAGCGCTCGCGCAGCGCCGCGAAGATCGCCTCGTACTGCGCCAGCAGCAGCAAGCTCGGCGTGCCGCCCCCGAAGAAGATCGTATGCACCACCGGCCGCGCCCCCGCTGTTCCATCGGCCGCCGCAGCCCCGACCGACCGTATCTCCCGCGCCAACGCCGCCGCGTATGCCGGCATCAGATCGTTCAACCCGGCATAGGTGTTAAAGTCGCAGTAAGCGCACCGCACCTGGCAAAACGGAATATGCAGGTAAATGCTCAACGGCGGCGTCACCCACGCCGCCCTGCCCACCACCTCAGTTTCTGTCCCAGCCATGACAGTGGTATCCACGCTCCGAATTCTACCCCCTGCCGCCCTCCCGTACTAGCCCCCCTTTTTCTCCCTCCCGACTCCTGCGCAGCCCAATAGCTCCCCAATCCCAATTCGTGCAATTCGTGAAATTCGTGGCCAAAGTTCGTAAAGCGCCTCTAGCTCCCTTCCGCATTCGTGCCCATTCGTGCCCCACGGTTTTCCTCCTGCCCGAAGCGGAGTATCATTGCCCCATCCACTCACTCAGGAGAAGCCAGCATGCCCGCCCAGCCCACCACCGCGCCCGCCCTCTACAACGTGCGCGACTTTGCCGCCACCGGCCAAAAGGGAGATAACGCCCAGGCCGCCCTGCAAGCCGCCATCGACGCCTGCGCCGCTGCCGGCGGGGGCCAGGTCTACTTCCCGCCCGGCGCGTACACCACCGGCACCCTGCGCCTGCGCAGCCAGGTGCGCCTTTACCTCGAAGCCGGCGCCACTATCTACTCCATCAAAGATCCCACCGCCTTCGACAAAGCGCTGTTCCTCGGCGAGAACGTCCACCACATTGGCCTCGACGGCCCCGGCACCGTCGACGGGCAAGCCGAGTATGCCTGGCGCTTGAAAGATGAGTGGACCGATTACAACATCTACGCCAACCAACTCATCGCCGAGAAGGTCGGAATTCCGCTCAACCGCTCCTTCCCCACTGCCGACACCGTCGGCCACCTCGTCCTGCTGCTGCACTGCCAGGATGTCCACATCGAACGCGTGCGCCTGCTGCACTCGCCCTCCTGGACCATCCACATGTACGACTGCGAGCGCGTCAATATCGACGGCGTCTACATCGCCACCAGCCAGCGCGACGGCGTGTGGGCCGACGGCATCGACCCCGACGGCTGCCGCGATGTGCGCATCAACAACTGCACCATCGAGACCGGCGACGACGCCATCGTCTTCTACTCCTACACCATCTACGGCCCGGCGCTGCCGTGCGAAAACATCACCATCACCAACTGCCGACTGTCGTCCTCGTCCAGCGCCATCAAGTTCTGCGATTGCAACTTCAACGCCATCCGCAATATCACCATCGAGAACTGCGTCATCACCAACTCCAATCGCGGCATTGCCTTCATGGTCTTCGACGGCGGCGTGGTCGAGAACATCACCATCCGCAATGTCACCATTCAATGTCAGCGCTTCGATTGGTTCTGGTGGGGCGATGGCGACCCACTGCACTTCAACCTCATTCAGCGCAGCGAACTGCACCTCAACTGGGATAAGTCCACCGAGCCGCCGGTCGGCATCATCCGCAACGTGCTGCTCTCCAACATCATCGCCCACGGCCCCGGCCCCAGCCGCCTGCATGGCAGCCTCAAGTCGCCACTGGAAAACATCACCTTCGACAACGTCCGCCTCACCATCGACGGCGACCCGGCCTCGCCCTGGCAGAAAGACCCCACCGCCCTCATCATTGAGAACGCCCGCAACGTGAGCCTCAAGGACTTCGAGATCGCTTGGAATGCCCCCACCCAGCCGCACTGGCAAAGCGCCCTGGTCATCGAAAATGTCGACGGGCTGACTCTGGAGAGCGTCTCCGCTGGCCCCGCGCCCACCGGCAGCGGCGCGCCCGCCATCGTGCTCAAGAACGTCTCGTCGGCCCTGGTCTCGAATGGCAAGGCCACAGCCGGCACCGCCGCCTACCTGCACCTCGAAGGTGCGTCCACCCGCGACATCATGCTGCGCGGCAACGACCTGCGCCACGCCAGTGCCGGCATCACCCGCGCCGCCGACGTGCCCGCCGACGCCATCCACCGCGGCCACGGCGACAACGCCGACAACGCCTAGCCCGAATCAACAGTGGCGGCGCTTACCCGGCCTTAGCCGGATGAGCGCCGCCACTGTATTTGTCGCACATCCTCGTCGGCTCTACGGTGGCTATTGCCCTCGCCACCATGAACGTCATCGCATCCCCCTCGGCCCAAACGGCCGCTAGCCGTCACCCGCCCGCCGGATTTGTCACACCTGCCCAAACGTCCTTTGTTTGGGTGACGAACCCGGCCTCAGGCCGTTGGACCTTACGCTCCCCGCGGGCCGGTGAGGAATCTCGCTTCAGACCTAATTGGGGTTGCGGACACCCTTTCAACCCCCGCCATGTTCCGGCCGTCCGCCCCTACTGCTCCAACACCAACACCCAGTCCTTCAGTTCCGGCTGGTTGGGCATCACCCAGCTCCCATCGGCCCGGGGGGTGATCTCGCCTAACGGGTGCTCCTCCCCAGAAGTCGGGTCCCAGAAGAACGCCTTGTAATGCGCCCCCGGCTCGATCTTTTGCACCGTCAGGCCCGCGTTACCCCAAATGGGTCCGTACATGTAGATCACCCGCACCCGGCCAGGGATGCCCGCCGCGAACGGCCATTCGATGTGCTCGGGCGCCCCAGCCGGGTCCACCCAGTCTTGGTGCGGCTCGAACTTCCACCACTCAAAGCGCTCTAGCAGCCGCTTGGCCAGCGCCAGGTGGGCCGAGCCCGGCAGCTTGGCCGCCTCGTCCCACGGCAGGTGGCCCCACGTGGCCCCGTGCGGCGATGCGCCATACGGCTCCTCGCGCGTGTTCATCTGCCACAGCCCGTTCGCGCCATAGGTGTGCCCCGCCGCCCCGCTCAGCACCGCCGACCAAAACGTAAAGCGCTGCACCTCCGCGCCTGAGTAGTGCAAGATGCCCTCGTAGCTCACCTCGTCGATCAGCGCCGGCATGATCGGCTCGTGCTTGTACTCGCGCTGAATCTGCGTCACGTTCGCCACCAGCGTCTCCGGCCCGCCGTGCGCCGGCTGGATCAGGTTCACATCCAGCAGCCCTTCGTCCTGCACCAAGTCGCAAATCTCCTGCGCCGAGTGCAGCACCAGCGGCCGCCGGTAGGGGTCGATCTGGCGCACATAGCGGCCCACGTCGATCCAGCCATGCACCTGCGTCTTGATGTCGCCCTCTTTGTCTTCCGAGAGGTAATAGGGCATGGCCGCCTCGCCCGCCAGGCACCACACCACCGGGAAAGCGCCCCAGCGCGCGATCATGTTGCGCCAATGCTGCTTGATCTTGGGAATGCCCATGATCGGCAGGTAGTAGCCCCAACTGCCCACAATGCAGGGCACGATCCCCGCCCGCACCAGCCAGCTCACCCGCAGGTCGGCCTGGTCGAAATACGCCGGGTTGAGCGTGGCATAGTCGGCCTCCCACGGAAAGCCGGCCTCGTTCGCGCCGCGCGGGTCGAAGCCCGGCATGTCGGGGTATAGCCCGGCCACAATCTGCACCAGGCTGAAACCTTTGCTCACCCGGTCGGCCGTCAGGCTCTGAAACCCCTCCGGCCACTTCAGCCGCCGGCAAAAGCCCATCCACCACGTATCGCCCAGCCAAAAGAACGGCTTGCCGTCGGCGTGTTCCAGCGAGCGCCGCGTGGCCGCCACCTTTAGCGCCCCATGCTTCAGCAGCGCATTGCTGCCGGTGTAGGCCCGCGCCACCAGCGTCGCCGTCTGGCCGTGCAGGTCGGCATTGGCCGCGTCATTGCACTCGGTCGCCACGGTGTAGTTGCCCGGCGCGGGTGGCGCAAACCGCACCCGCCACTCGCCGCCGCCCGACCAATAGGCCGGCAACCGCCAGCTTTGCCCGCCCGGCCCGCTCACCAGCGCATCGAGCTCCACCGCGCCGAATGGGTCGGCGTAGGGCTGGCTGGTGCGGTAACTCCACTCGCTCACTTCGTGCTGCGTGCCAAATAGTTGCATACTCACGTGCCAAACCTCCGGCGGCGGGCGCTGAGCCGGCCGCTGCTGGTGAATGAACCTCGGCTACCGGGGTGCGCCCAGCGCGATGTGCTGCGAAGCATAGAAGCGTTGCCGGCCGCCGTCAATCGCGGGCTGCGCCGCCACTTTGCGCCCTTTCTCAGATTGGTCGTTGGTATTCTCCGATCTGTGTTATACTATTCTTAATTAACCGGCTTCGCGACCTAATGGCCGCCAATCCCGCTAAGGGACTGGTGGCCATTTTTGTTCTAGAAGCCCCGCCAAGGAGAGTTCTGCATGAACGAAAAGCTTTACGTCGGTAACCTGTCCTACTCGACCACCGAGAGCGATCTGCGCGAGTTGTTCGCTCAGGCCGGGACCGTCAACAGCTGCGAGCTGATCAAGGACCGCGACAGCGGTCAGTCGAAGGGCTTCGCCTTCGTCACCATGGCCTCGCAGGCCGAGGCCGAGAAGGCCACCACGATGTTCAACGGCAAGTCGCTCAGCGACCGCGCCCTGACCGTCAACACCGCCAAGCCCCGCGAAGAGCGTCGGCCCGGCGGCGGCGGCAATGACCGCGGCGGCCCCCGCACCGGCGGCAGCGGCGGCCGGCGCTACTAAGCCGAGCACTGGAGGCTGCCTTGCCATTTAGCGTCAATGAGCGTGTGGTCTACCCGACCTTTGGTGTGGGGCGCATTACGGCCCTCGTCACCAAGAGTTTCTTTGACGCTGAAAGCCAGCTCTACTACGAAGTGAAGGGCGAGCACAGCACGGTCTGGGTCCAGGTGGATGAATCCAACGCCCGGGGCCTGCGCCGGCTGACCCGCCCCGATGAGTTGGCCGCGTTTCGGTCCGTGCTTCGCAGCCGGCCCGTGGCGCTCAACCCGGACTTCCGGCAGCGCCAGCGCGACATGCGCCTCCGGCTCAAGCTCGGCACCCTGCACGACGTCTGTGAAGTGGTGCGCGACTTGAGCGGCCACAGTTGGCCCAAAGCGCTCTCCGGCTACGATGCCGAAGCGCTGCGGAAAAGCTCGGACGCCCTGGCCCAGGAATGGGCCGCGGCCGACAGCATCTCGGTGGCTGAAGCCAGCGCCGAGGTCACCGGGCTCCTGCGCGAAGCGCGCCAGGCCTTTCAGGCTTAGGTCGCCCCTCCGCCCAGCTTACTGGTCTTCTAAACGCGGCGGTTCTTCGGAACCGCCGCGTTTTGCTTAACCGCCCCGCCTCAGCCCAAATCCGCCACGCGGATCTGCTTCCCTTCCTGGGCGCTCGATTGATAGGCCGCGTCGAGCAGTTCCACCACCCGCGCCGCCACCGCGCCCGGCGACCCGTTCACGCCCTGGCCCAGCGCCACCGCCACCAGGTTGGCCGACGTTGCCCCACTGGGGTAGCGGTCCTCCGGCGGCAGCGGGCCATAGCGCGCCTCGTGGCCGTCGTTGTGCCGCACATACAGCGTGCCGGCCGATTGGTCGAGCAGCAGATAGCCCCGCTCACAGTAGACACTCACCGTCAACTGGCCGCCGTCGCCCTTGCCGATGTTGCCGGTGGTGCTGAACGTGCCGATGGCGGCCTGGCCATTGGCCGGCTGAAAGCGCACCACGACGGCGTCAATCACGTCCACCGCCACGTCCCAGTTATCCATAAACGCAGTCACGCGGTCGGCTTGCAGCCCGGTGATGAAGAACAGCGCCCCGGCCGCGTGCGTCAGTTGCAGGTGGCCCTGCCCGCCGCCCGACAGCTTCGGGTCAGAATAAGCCCGGCCCGGCCCTGTCACCGGGTAATTGAAGATCGAGTTGTAGGCCTGGTCGTTGCCGCGATAGAACTCAATCACCATCGACGCCATGTTCACGTTCACCAACTGCACCGCGCCCAGCGTGCCGGCGGCCATCACCTCCCGCGCCTGCCGCGTGATCGCCGTGTAGTTCCACGGATAGCCCACGATCAACTCGCGCTCCTTCTCGGCCGCCAACGTCACCAGCGCGTGCGCGTGGGCCGCCTCGAGCACCATTGGCTTTTCCAGCAGCACGTGAACGCCCGCCTCCAGGCAGGCCTTGGTCACCTCATAGTGCGAGGTGTGGTTGGTCGCCACGATCACGCCATCCAGCTTTTCCGCCGCCAGCATGGCGTGATAGTCGTCGTACGTCTTAATCGACCCAAAGGCCGCCGTGGAGCGTGCCAATGCCTCCGCCGACCGGTCGCACAGCGCCACCAAATCGGCCTCCGGGTTCGCCAGCAGCGCCGGCAAATGCGCCGTCGTCGACCACCACCCCACGCCAATGATGCCAATGCGAGCTTTAGAGGCAGTCATAGAAATCTCCTGCGCCGAGTGAAGTTGAATTGGATAGTTTGCCAAGCACCTAAGTTCAAAAGTCACCCGCTGTATTCAGCGGCCTCCTCCCCAACAGGGGAGCGGCCGGGGGTGAGGTCGCCCTACATCACCGAGTCAAACAGATACTTATGCACTGTGTCTTCGCGCACCTCGATGCCTAGGCCCGGCTTGTCCAGCACCGTCACCCACCCGCCCTGCTGCGTGATGGGCGTTTCCACCAACTCGTATTGCAGTGGGCTGGGCAACGGCTTCAGCTCGAACACGATGTAGTTCGGCGCAGTCGCCGTCAGGTGCACCGCCGCCGCCGTGTTGATGGCGCTGCTCCACGTGTGCGCGTTATAAAACAGATGTGCCGCCGCCGTCATCTCAATCACTTCTTTCACCGCCGTAATACCGCCAATGCGGCCGGGATCGGCCAGATACACGTCGGCCACGCCCAGCTCAATTAGCCGCTTATAGGCGGCCGGGGTCCACTCGCGCTCGCCCGCCGCCACCTGCGTCTGGATGGATTGGCGCAGGTGCTGGTAGGCCTCGATGTTCGTCGGCTGGAACGGGTCTTCAATCCAGCGCAGGCCGTACTTCTCAAACTCGCGCGACATGCGCACGCCCATGGCGTAGTCCCAGCACGTTTTCTTGCCCAGGTCAACCATGAAGTCCACATCTGGCCCAATGGCCTCGCGCACCGTGCGCACGTAGGCAATGTCGCGCTTCTCGTCCAGCCCCAGCGCGGCCTCGCCCGTCTTGCCAAAGCCCACCTTCACCGCCGTGTAGCCGGCGGCGGCGTGGTCGGCCAATTCCTTCGCCAAAGCGTCCAGGCTGGCCTTGGAAGGGTGCGTGCTGGCGCAGGCCCGCAGCTTGCTGTGCAGCTTGCCGCCCAGCAGGTTGTGGATCGGCAGGCCCAGCGCTTTGCCCTTCAAGTCCCACAGCGCAATGTCGAGCGCGCTGATGGCGAAGGTCGCCATGCCGGTGTCGCCGTACCACCAGCAGTGGTCCTTCAGCAGCCGGTAGAGCGCGTGGTTCTCAGTGGGGTCGCGGCCCAGCAGCACGGGCGCGAAACCTTGCTCAATCAGCACCTTCACCGCCAGCGCGGCCTCCGGCCACTGCGAGATGCACTCGCCCCAGCCCACCAGGCCGTTGTCGGTCTCGATCTTCACCAGCGTCACGTGCCGCAGGTTCATGCGGTCGTTCGGCTCGGGGTAGCGCAGCGGATAAGCGGAAATTTTCTTGATTTGCATCGCAATGGCCTTATGAGGGTCAGGGCATGACCGCCCCGCCGTTGACGTCGACAATTGCGCCCGTCATGTAAGACGCGGCCTCCGACGCCAGGAACACGATCACCTGCGCAATCTCGGCTGGCTCGGCCAGCCGCTTCAGCGGCACCTGGCTCACCGCCGTGTCGAGCGACGCTTGCGGCAGGTTCGTCATCAAGCGCGTATTCACCGTCCCCGGCGCAATGCAGTTCACCAGGATGTTATCCGGCGCGAAGTGCCGCGCAAACGCCTTGGTCATCGACATAATGCCGGCCTTCGACGCGCTGTAGACTGTGGCATTGAAGATGCCGCCCGTGCGCCCACCGGTGGAGCTGACGTTGATGATGCGCCCCTTGCCGCCGACCTTCATGGCGTTGCCAGCCTCGCGCGACAGGAAGAACACCGACCGCAAGTTCGTATTCATGATGCGGTCGTAGCTGTCCTCGGTCATATCCTCAATCGAAATGCGCGGGCAAATGCCGGCGTTGTTGACGAGGATATCCAGCCGCCCGTAGTGCTCGACCGTGGCCGCCACCAGCTTCTTGATCGCCGCCAGTGACGTGATGTCGCTGCCCAGCGCCAGCGCCTGCCCGCCGCCGTCCCGCAGCCGCGCCGCTTCTACCTCGGCCTGTGCCAAATCAATGTCGCACAGCACCACGCTCGCGCCCGCCTGGCACAGCGCCTCGGCCGCCGCCGCGCCCAGCCCCCGCGCCGCGCCGGTGACTAAGGCTACCCGCCCCGCGACATTGCCCGCCGCGCTCACGCTGCGTCCCCGTTGGCGCGCAGCAGGTCGCGCAGCATGATCGTTTCCGACAAGTTGTCGACCTCGTTGCAGTGTTCCCAGTCGATCCACACGTATTCCACGCCGACGTAGCCGGGGTAATTCGCCTGCGCCATGGCTTTCAGCACGCGCGGATAGTCAATCGTGTTGTCCTTTAGCGGCGCTTGCAGCCGGCCCGCCCGCGACCCGCGCGCGTGGAAGTGGCTGGCATATGGCACCAGCACCTCGCACTCGTCGTCGCTGAAGCCCTGCGAGGTGAAGTGGGTGTAGTCCAGGGTAAGGGTCAGCCCCGGCGCAGCCTGCGCCAGTTCCAGCGCCTGCGCCGGCGTCGGCGCGAAGCTGCCCAAATGGCACTCCACCGAGAACGTCACCCCCACCGACTTGGCGTGCTCGGCGCGCCACACCAACTCTTCGGCGCTCCGCTTCACCGAGTCGGCGTGCGGCACATCCGGCCACTCCACGCCCGGCAGCGCCGTCATGTGCGGGGCGTTGCAGCGCAGCGTGAATTCCAGCATCCGCAGGAATAAATCGCGCCCCTTGCGCTGCTCGGCGGGGTCGGGGTGGTTGGCGGCTACGCTGTCAAACGACGAGGCCTGATAGAAGATATCGGCCAATTGCAGCCCGGCGCCGCGCACCTGGCTGTCCAGCAGGTGCGCGGCGGCGGGCAAATTGCCCATCACCTGCGACGGCTGGAGGTGTGAGCGGCCTTCAAACAAGCCCACATCCAACCCCTCAAACCCCAGCATCCCAATCAATTGGAACACCGACTGATGCGGCAGCAACGGAAAGGCAAAATCGGCACAAGCGAGGCGGAGTTTCATGGCTGATGACCTCTGCATTCCGGCACTAGTGAGTTGCCCGTTGTATCGCAGCTTGCAAAAAGGCTGATGCGGCTTTTTTGATTATCAGCGCGGATATGCTTTCGACAAATGACCGTCCGTTCGCCCCCCGACTGCCACATCCATCCGCGTTCTCCCCAAACCCCATTCGTGTAATTCGCGCGAAGCGATTCGTAGCCAACGGTTTTCCGGGGCCAGCCTCAAATCACAATATCAATATGCCGCTGCAAATGGCAGTCCAGGTTGATCGCCAGCGGCACCGCGGCAATGTGCGTCGGATAATACTCAATCCGCACATCCAGCGCCGTGTTCACGCCGCCCCAGCCCTGCGGCCCAATGCCGGTGCGGTTCACCAGGTCCAGCAGTTCCAGTTCAAACGCCGCGTAGCGTGTGTCCGGGTGGCGCTGGCCCACCTCGCGCATCAGTGCCTGCTTCGCCAGGATGGCCGCCATCTCCAGCGTACCGCCCAGGCCAATGCCGACCACAATAGGCGGGCAGGCGTTCGGTCCGGCGTCTTGCACCACGCTCAGCACCTCGCGCTTCACGTTTTCCATCCGGTTGGCCGGCGTCAAGATTTTCACCCGGCTCATATTCTCGGCCCCAAAGCCCTTGGCCGCCACCGTCAGGCGCAGCTGCTCGCCCGGTTCCAGGTCAAAATGGATCACCGGCGGCGTGTTGTCGCCCGTGTTCTTACGGTCGAATAGGGGCTCGGCCACAATGCTCTTGCGCAAATAGCCCTCGCGGTAACCCTGCCGCACGCCTTCGGCCATCGCCGCCCGCAGGTCGCCGCCCACAAAATGGATGTCTTGCCCAATGTGGGCGAAAATCACCGCCATGCCCGTGTCCTGACACATGGGCACCTGGCGGCTGTCGGCCACCGCCCGGTTTTCCACAATGTCCTGCATGGCCAGCTTGCCGGCCGGCGAGGGCTCCAGCACCCACACATCGTTGAGCTGCGCCAGCACCGGCGCGGGCGTGTGAAAATTAATCGCCTGCACCGCCTGCCGGATGTGCGCGGTCACTTCGGCCACATCGATGGTTCTCATGACGCCTCTCCGGCGGGCAGCGGGCGCTGATATGCGGCCTGCCCTTGCTCAAACAAATCGCCCCCGGCCGTGTCGTTGGCCACCACCATCGGCAGCGCGTCCACTTCCATGCGCGCGATGGCCTCGGTGCCCAGGTCGGCATACGCTACCGTCGTCACCGCTGTGATGTGCTGCGAGATCAGCGCCGCCGCCCCGCCCACCATCACAAAGTACACCGCGCCGTGCGCCACAATCGCCGCGCGCACGGCCGCGCTGCGCTTGCCCTTGCCCATCATGCCCTTCAGCCCCTTTGCCAGCAGCGCGGGCGTGAAGAAATCAACCCGCCCCGCCGTGGTCGGCCCGGCCGGCCCAATTACTTCGCCGGGGCGCGCCGGAGCCGGGCCAACGTAGTAAATCACCTGGCCCTCCAGTGGAATCGGCAGCGGCTCGTCCGCCGCCAGCGCCTTCGCCAGCCGCTCATGCGCCGCGTCGCGGGCAGTGTAGATCGTGCCGGTCAGCAGCACCCGTTGCCCCACCCGCAAGGCGCGCACAATCTCGTCCGTCAGCGGCGGCGTCACGGTCACCAGTTCGGCGTCGCTCATGGCGCGGCCTCGTCGGTGGCGGTCTGGTGGGCGTTCTGCGCCAGGTAATGGTCCAACTCGCGGGCGCTGATCTCAATGTGCTCGCGCATTAAGTCACCGGCCCGCTCAGCATCCCCTGCCGTCATAGCGTCGATCAGGTGAGCGTGCTCGTCGGCCGACATAAAGGCGCGGTTAGGCAGCACGTGCAGCGTGTCCCACGGGAACTTGGTCCACAGGCTGCGAATGATCTTGAGCAGTTCGGGCATTCCGGCCGCCTGGTAGATGAACAGGTGCAATTCGTAGTTGAGGCGCCGCAGTTCTTTTAGCTCGTTGCGGCGGATGAGGTCTTCGATCTGAGCTTGCAGGGCGCGCAGTTGCTGCCCGTCGGCGGTGGTCAGGCGCGGCACCGCCAGCCGCGTGGCCAGCGCTTCCAGTTCGGCGCGGATGACGTAAATCTCGCGCACCGCTTGCCAGTCCACCTCGGCCACGCGCACACCCCGATTGGGCGACGACTGGAGAATGCCCTCTGACTCAAGCTGCCGCAGCGCCTCGCGTACTGGCGTCGAGCTGACCTGCAAGCGCTCAGCCAGGTCATCCTGCAATAGGCGCTCGCCCGGCTCCAGTTCGCCCGAGAGTATCGCCTCGCGGATCACATCGACCACCAGGTCTTTTTTGCTCTTGTACATCGTCGTGTCAGCAGGCATGTGGCATCGCCAGCCTTATGCGCTCGCCATCAAGCGCCGTTCGCCGCCACACCGCGCGACACCAACCGCTCCCCGCTATAGCGCTTGTGGATCACGAGGGCGCCAGCCGGCGCGGGCGTCAGGCACAATTCGCACAGTGTACACTCGTCCTCGGCCTCCGGCCGCACGGTCAGGCGTTCACCCGCCAACGCAAAAATATCCACCGGGCACAGCGCCACCAACTGCCGCGCCAAGGCCGGCCCCACCTGCGCCTCGTCCACTGTGATCTCAATAAACACGCCCATGCTAAACCGCTTTCCTCTGGCTCAGACAGACCACCGCCCCACCCTCACGGCTCAACCTGCCGCCCGCCGTCACCTGCCCGCCGGATTTGTCATTCCGAAGCCGGCCTCAGGTCGTTGGACCTACCGTTCCACTTGGGCCGGTGAGGAATCTCGGCTCAGACTTAACCGTCGTGTCCACTAATTGTTGTTAGAACTTGTCCACTAATCATTGTGAGAATGCTTGGGCCACAGGTAGGGAATGCGAATGTGGCGTTCGCG
>JAYUUW010000631.1:0-2392 GCA_043754665.1 Anaerolineales bacterium
CCGCGAACGCCACATTCGCATTCCCTACCTGTGGCCCAAGCATTCTCACAATGATTAGTGGACAAGTTCTAACAACAATTAGTGGACACGACGGTTAAGACTTTTCAGTCGGACGCGGAGCTGAAGAAGATCCAGCGCTACTTCAAGTCGGGCGCGAGCGAGTACGGGGCGGGTGACCAGTTTATGGGCGTGCGCATGGGGCAGGTGTTCGCGCTGGCGAAGGAATTTATCGAGATGCCGCCCGCGGAGATCGACAAGCTGCTGGCCAGCCCCATCCACGAGGTGCGCGCCGGCGCGGGCAGCATCATGGACAAGCAGGCGCGGAGCAAGAAAACGCCCGAGAGCCGCCGCAAAGAGCTCTACGACCTGTACTTCAAGCGCATGGACCGCTTCAACAACTGGGATTTGGTAGACCTGGCCGCGCCGTTTGTGGTAGGCGGCTATTTGTTCGACAAGCCGCGCCCGGTGCTTTACAAGCTGGCACGCTCGCCCAACATTTGGGAGCGGCGCACGGCGATTGTGAGCACGTACTACTTCATCCGGCAGGGCGAGGGCGACGATACATTTCAGATTTCGGAATTACTGCTGCACGACGAGGAAGACCTAATCCACAAGGCGGTGGGCGGCGGGCTGCGCTGGGCGGGCGACGACGACCCCCAGCGGCTGCGGCAGTTTCTCGACCAGCACGCGGCGGTGATGCCGCGTGTGATGCTGCGCTATGCGATTGAGCACCTGACGGCGGCGCAGCGGGCGCATTACCTGGGTCTAAAAGGCGCGGCGTAGCAGTTCACGCGGATTGGCTGTAAAGGCGGGTGATCTCGTCGCGCACGGGCCGATCGAGCAGGCGGCGGTCGCCCGCGCCGGCGTGCCACACCTGCGGCGGGCCGGCGGCCACGTAGCCGATCTCGGCGCAAGCGAGGCCGGCGGCCAACAACCCGGCTTGGATGGCAGGCGCATCGGCGGGCGGCGCGGTGAGCAGCAGCGCTCCGGAGGCGATGGTAGCGAGCGGGTCGAGGCCGAGGGCGGCGCACAGGCGGGCGGAGAGCGGCGACACGGGCACGGCCGCGGGATCGATGACGAGCGTGTGGCCGCAGGCCTCAGCCAGTTCCCACAGCGCACCAAGCAGGCCGCCCTCTGTGGGGTCGTGCATGGCGGTGATGCGGCCGGCGGCCTGGGCAATTTGCGCGTCGCGGAGAATGGAGAGGCCGGGCTGTGTCAGGTAGGCCTGTGCCTCGGCCAACTCGGCGGCGCTCAGAATACCAGCCAGGCGCGGGGCAAACTCGCGGGCCAGCAGCGCGGTGCCTTCGATGGGCACGCCCTTGGTCAGCAGCACGCGGTCGTTGGGCTGCGCGCCGCGCGGCGTGACCAGCCGGTCGGGCGCAACCTCGCCGATGAGCGTGCCGGCCAGGATGGGGCGCGCCAGGCCATGTGTGATTTCGGTGTGCCCGCCAATGACGCTGATGTGCAGGGCGCGGCAGGCGGCGTAGACCTGTTCGGCCCAGGCTTCCACTTGCGCAGGCAGGCTGCCTTCGGGCAGCAACATCGTGAGGAGCATCCAGCGCGGCGTCGCGCCGGTGGTGGCGAGGTCGTTGGCGTTGATCTGCACCAGGTACCAGCCGATCTCGTCGGTGGCGAAGGTGATGGGGTCGGCTTTGAGGACCAGCAGGCGGTCGCCCAGGTCGAGCACGGCGCAGTCGAGGCCGGGGCCGGGCGCTAAGCGCAGGGCGGGATCGTCCACCGGCGCGTGGGACAGCAGACGCGCCAGCAGCGCGGGCGGCAGCTTGCCGACGGGGAGACCTTCAGCCATGGCGAGAGTCTAGCGCGAACGTGGGGGTTGGCAAGCGGGCTGACTATGGTTGGTGCATTTCAAGCTGGGGGCGAAAATGGCGTCGCCCGCCATGGGCAACGGAAAGCACAGAAGCAAAATCGCGGGCGGGTGGTGCTGTCCAAGCGTGCTCGCGCTATGGGTCGAGACGCTTCGCGTCACCGGCCAATAGGGAGCGCTAGGCCCAAATACCTGAGGCCGGGTTCGGAACCCAACCAAAGAACGTTTGGGCCTGTGTGACAGTTCCGGCGGGTGGGCGACGGCCGACGATTGTTTGGGCGGAGGGGGATGGGGCAGCGCCATAAAAGAGGCTGCGGCCAACAAGCGCGAACGTAGGCGAGAACGCAAGCTGCCTGGACCGATGGTTTGGTCCAGGCAGCTTGGTAATACCTACTGGCAGCGGGTGGGCTTAGTTGGCGTTCGGGGCCGGCGGGGTGTGCGCGCCGTTGGGCTCGCCTTCCCAGCTTTCCTTGGCGGCCTGGGTGACAGCCGTGGCCACGCGGTTGACGCGGTTCTTGGTGTCGTCCATGTACTCCATACCCTTTTGGCGCAGGGTGTCGACCTGGG
>JAYUUW010000632.1:0-3597 GCA_043754665.1 Anaerolineales bacterium
TGGCGGTGATCTTCTCGCGCAGCTCGGCCAGCTCAGTGGTCCACATATCGGTCTCGCCCAGCTCGGTCTGAATGGCCTTGAGCTGTTCGCGCAGATACATCTCGCGCTGGCCGCGGTCGACCTCACTCTGCACCTGCGAGTGGATGTGGTCTTCGAGTTCCAGCACATCCAGCTCGCGCCCGAGCAGGATGCTGATGCGCTGCAAGCGGGCCGTGGGGTCAAACGTCTCCAAGATCGACTGGCGCTCGGGGATGTCGAGGTTGATGGTCGAGGCCACCAGGTCGGCCAGCCAGCCCGGCTCCTCAATGTTCATGGCGAACACATAGGCTTCTTCAGGCAGGGCGCGGTTAAGCTGCATGCACTTCTCGAACAGCGCCAGCACCGCCCGCATGAGCGCTTCGGTTTCGCGCGGCTTGAGGGTCGGCTCCTCGATCACGCGCGCCTTGGCCTTGTAGTACGGCTCGGATTGGGTGATGGCCACGATCTGCACCCGCCGCCGGCCCTGGGCCAGCACCGAGGTGGAGCTATCGGGCATGCGCAGCATGCGGCCCACCGCCAGCTCGACGCCCACGGGGTACCAATCATCGGGGCCGGGGTCTTCGACTTCGGGGTTGATCTGGGTGACGGCCAGCAGCGTTTGGCGCTGCGGGGCGGCCTGGGCGGCATTGATGGCGGCCAGCGACTTCTCGCGCCCCACGAACAGCGGCGTGACCATGTGCGGATACATCACCATGTCGCGCAACGGCAGCAGGGCCAGCTCGATCAGGCCATCGTCGTCCGGCTCGGCCTCGGTGATATCGTACAGTTCTTCGGCGCGGCGGCTCATCGCTTCGGCATATTCCGAGCGGACCAGCCATTCGCGGTATTCTTTTTCAAACGTAGCGCTCAAGTCGACACTCTTTCTGGGCCGCCCGGATAGACCCCCGGCGGCGCATGCGGCGCGGTTGGCGTGGCGCGGTTGGCGCGGCGCTCCCCTAACGCCTGCATGGCGGCCGTGGTTTCGGCCACCACAAACAAACTGCCGCAGGCCAGCACCACATCGTCGGGGCCGGCCTCGGCCAGGGCATACGCTAGCCCCGCCTCGACACTGGTGCCGGCCTGCACCGCCACGCCGGGGCGTTGGGCCAGGTCGGCCAGCGCCTCCGGTTCAAGGGCGCGTGGGTGCACCGCCTGCACGGTGATCACCTGCGCCACGCCGACCTCGGGCGCGAGCAGTTCGGCCAGCATCCCGGCCACGTCCTTATCCGACGAGGCCCCAAAGATCAGGCACACGCGCCGGCCGGGGAAGTACTCGCGCACGGTGGCGGCCAGCCGCTTGGCCGAGTCGCCGTTGTGCGCGCCATCGACCACCACATAGGGCCGGCGGGTGAGAATTTCAAAGCGGCCGGGCCAGACCACCTGCCGGAACCCGGCGCGGATGGCGTCGGCGGCCAGCGGCAGGCCGCGGCGGCGGGCGGCCTGGAGCGCGGCATAGGCCAGCGTGGCGTTTTCCACCTGGTGTTGGCCCAGCAGCGGCAGTTCCAACTGGGTAGGCCGCCACGCTGCCGCGACGGCGTGGCCCTGCGCGCTGAGGGCGTTCAACTGGCGCTGCTCGGTTTCCGACCAGACTTCAAAGGTCTGCCCGTCGAGCGTATGGGCCACCGGGCGGTAGTGCCAGTCGCGCCCCACCCACTCTAACGGCGCGCCGCGCTCGGCGGCAATGCGTTCCAGCGCCGCCAGGGCCTCGGGCACTTGGCCCGCCGTGACCACCGGCACCCCCGGCTTGATGATGCCGGCCTTTTCGGTGGCGATTTCGGCCAGCGTGTTGCCGAGCAGGTAGGTGTGGTCGTAGCTCAGTGACGAGATGACGGCCACGACGGGATGAACCACGTTGGTGGCATCGAGCCGGCCCCCGAGGCCGACCTCGACCACGGCCACATCGACCTGCTGCCGCGCAAAATGGACAAAGGCCAGCGCAGTAGACAGCTCGAACGTGGTAACGCCCGGATGCTGCGCCACCAGCGGCTGAAATTCGCTGATGATCTCGGCCAGCGCTTCGCGGCTGATGTAGTCGCCGTTGACCTGCGCCCGCTCGCGAAAGTCGTTCAGGTGGGGCGAGGTGTAAAAGCCGGTGCGGTAGCCGCCGGCCCGCAGGGCGCTAGTGCACAGCGCCGCCACCGAGCCTTTGCCCTTGGTGCCAGCCACATGGATGACCGGGTAGCGGGTCTGCGGGTCGCCCAGCGCCCGCATAAACACCACCATGCGCGTGAGGTTAAAGACCTCGGGCGAGTACTTTTCGGCCCGCACCAGGCCGTAATCGATGAAGGTGTAGAGGTAATCGATCGCTTCGTCGTACGTCAGCATCCTTTAATGGTAGCACAAGCGCGCGTGAATGGAAAACCTAGCTGGTCGGAGAGGGCGGAAAGGCTAGGGACTCGGGGGATGCTCCGCTAGGGGACTCAAGGGGAAGCCTGGGCGGGCGGAGGCTAATGCCAGGATACCAAACCCGAAGTCTGGGCGCGGCGTTCATTAGTGGCGCTTACCCGCCTCTTTGCCTACGCTGCCCTGGCCCACCACCGCCCCTGAGTCCCCCGAGTCCCCATTCTCAACTGGTTTTCTGCCGACTGCCTTCTGCCGACCGCCTTCTGCCTCCTGCCGACTGCTTTCTGCCGCCTGGTTTGAAGGAATCATCCCTTTCTGGTAGAGTACCGCCCGTAGGTCAGACCCCCTTATGAATCGTTCCCGTCTCCTGTCGATTGTGATTGCGGTGGTGCTGGTGGGCGTGGCGCTCGCCATCGCCTGGGCGCTGCTGCGGCCGGGCGGCCCGCCGCTGGTGGCCGCCGCCGTGTCGCTGCCCGCCATCAGCCCCAACGCCGATGGCGACGACGACGCGGCCAGCATCACCTATACCCTGCGCCGCCCGGCCACTATTTCCATCTACCTGGAAGACGCCGCCGGGCAGCGCTTCTACTTCCGGCAAGACAAGGTGCGCGACGCCGGCGACTACACCATTGAGTTTGGCGGGGTGCTCGACGCCTTCGCGCTGCCCGGCGACGACTTCGGCGCCGAGTTCACCGGGCAGGTGCTGCGACGGGTGCTGCCCAACGGCGCGTACACCTGGTTTGTGGCCGCCACCGACACCGCCGGCGCGAGCAACACCCTCTCTGGCCCGCTGACGGTTGCCGGGGCCGACGCCACCCTGCCATTGGTGGTCAACTTTGAGGTCAGCCCGCTGCTGTTCAGCCCCAACCGCGACGGCATCGACGACCGCGCCACCATCACGCTGGCGCTCACCAAAGACATTGCGGCCGACGGGCTGCGGGTGTACCTGATCGCCCCGGACGGCACACAGTTGCCCATTGAAGAGCAGCCCGGCAACCGCCAGCCCGGCGAGGCGGGCGTGCACAGCTTCGACTACGACGCCGGCATCGACCAGAGCCTGACGCCGCCCACCGACGGCGCGTACACCGTAGTGGCCGAAACCGAAGATGAGCTGGGCCAGCGGGTGCAGGTGACCACGCAGCTCACCATCGCTCACGGCGGCCTGCCGCGCGCCGAAATCGTGTTGAGCGATGTGCGCTGGTCGGCGTCGAGCGTCATCGTCGGCCAGGTGCTGTC
>JAYUUW010000633.1:0-2877 GCA_043754665.1 Anaerolineales bacterium
CATATTACCCATCGCTATGTCCACCGACCTTACCCAACTCCATGCTGTCGTGCAGGGCCGTGTGCAGGGCGTGAACTTCCGCAGCGCCACGCAAGGCGAGGCCAAGCGACTCAAGCTGGCCGGGTGGGTGCGCAACCAGCCCGATGGCAGCGTGGAAGTGTTGGCCGAAGGCCCACGCACGGCACTTGACCAATTGGCGGCCTTTCTGCACCACGGCCCGCCCGCCGCCGCCGTGACGGCCGTGGCCATGGAATGGCGGCCCGCCGCCGGCGGCGGGCGCGACTTCGAGGTCCGGTGGTAAGCTCAACCAGTCTCAACAACCCCGAACGCACCGGCTGGACCGTGCTGCTGAGCGCCTTCACGGTCTTTGTGCTGGCCTTCAGCGGCCTGATCTTCGGCGGCCAGTGGTGGCTGCGCAACGCCAGCCGCGCCCAATCGTTGGGCATCGTTCCTACCGGCACGGTGCTGGTCACCCGCCCGGGCCGCGACGCGCCCGAGGTCAACCTCACCAGCTTCCCGGTGGGGTCCTCCATCTCCACCGTCGCCAACGCGCAGGCCAGCGTCACCTTCACCTCGCCCGACGGGCAGAACGTCCTCGCCACGCTGCGCATCTTCGGCAACACCAGCGTCACGATCACCACGGCCGAAAGCCCGCGCTACAGCACCGGCACCCAGCCGCATACCATCGTCATTCAGGTCGATAGCGGGCGGGTGCGCGCCACCGTGGGCGTAGATGTGGACCGGGACGTGCGGGTCGAGATTCAGAGCGACCCTGGCACGGTGACGGTGCTGGACCAACCCGGCAGCAACGCCACGGTGGAGTCAACGTTCACCGAGTCCATGGTGACCGTGCGCGAGGGCAAAGCCATGGTGACGGCCGAGGGCCAGACGGTAGAACTGGTGAAAGACCAGCGCGCCGAGGTGGCCGTGGGGGCTGGGCCGCAGGGGCCGAAGCCGGCCGAGCAGAACTTGATTCGCAATGGCGACTTTGTGATGCCGGCCGACGGCATTTGGCAAGAGACGGTGGCCGCGCCGGAAGACCCCGGCCGCATAGACTTCCCGCTGATTGGCGGGCGGCGGGTGGTGCGGCTGGTGCGCACCGGCAGCGACTGGGGCCGCGTCGGCGTCACACAAGTAATCAACCGCGATGTGCAAGGCTACGGCTCGCTGCGGCTCAACCTCGACATCATTTTGGTCGACCAGGATGTGCGCAACTGCGGCGCGCAGGGCACTGAGTGCCCGCTGATGGTGAAGATCAACTACATCGACGTGGGCGGCGGCGAGCGCGAGTGGCTGCAAGGCTTTTACTGGAACTACGATCCCGGGGGGCCGCCGGCGGTGTGCGCGTCGTGCTCGGTGCGCTTTGTGCACCAGCAATGGCCGCAAGGCAAATGGCAGCCGTACACCTCGGAGGAACTGCTCGATGTGTTCACGGCCCAGGGCACGCCGGCCGCGCTCATCCAGTCCATTACGATCTACGCCGAGGGGCACACCTTCACCAGCATGGCCGCCGACGTACAGCTTTTGGCGAACGAGTAACGCGGCCGAACGAACACCACGCAGCGGCGGGGCATGGCGACGACACACGCGCCTGGCCCCGCCGTTGGCATTTAATCCGGCGGTGGCGGGGGCGGCGGCGGGCTGGCCACATCCGCCCGGCCGCCGACCAGGCCGGGGATTTCGGTGACCGCCCCGCCCTCGGTGCGCCAGGTTTCGGTGTCGAAGCCGGAGGACGCGGACAGCACGAAGGCGAAGGCCGCGCCGATGCCCGGCACCGAGCGCAGGTGCTGGTAGTAGCGGACGTACTGCTGGCCTTTGGTGGCCTTGTCGGTGCCCTGGGTGGGGTTGCTGAACTCGGTGATGAACAGCAGCTTGTCGGGGAAGCGGCGGCGGTACTCCACATAGCCCAGCCCGCCGGCGGCCGAGTTGAACTCCGGCTCTGAGACCCAATAGCAGTGCAGGCCGATCCAGTCGGCGGCGCGGGCGGCGGCATCGGCGGCGGTGAGGAAGTCGAGCGCGTTGTGGCGCAGGCCCGGCACGGTATCGCCGGGCGACAGGCCCGGGAAACCGAGCAGCGCCTCGGGGTAGACCTGCTTGAGACGATTACGCACGTCGATGAACCAATCGCCAAAGGCCTTGCCGTCGGCCCAGCTTTGGGTCCAACCCTCCGGGCGCAGGTTGGGCTCGTTGTGCACCTCAAAGTAGCGCAGGCCGCGATCGTAGAACGGGGCCATGTCGGTAATCATCCACTGGGCGAATTCGTCGGCGCGCACCACGCGGCCATCGAACGAGGCGAACAGCCGCACCAGGATGAACACGCGCGGGTTGTCGGCGCGCAGGCGGTCCACGTTCTGCGGCTGGGCGGCGGTGAGCAGCTTGATGGCCTCAATCCGCGCCTGGTTGATGGGGCCAAAGTCGGCGTCTTGCAGCGGGCCGTCGGCGCGGCCGTGGACGCCCACCAGGCACATGGCTGGGGGCCAGGGGTAGATGACGAGGGCCGTGGAACCGTCATCAGCACCGGGCCAAATCAAGAAGGGCGTGGGGTCGATGATGTCGCGCGGGTAGGTGGTGAGGCCGGCGGCGGTTGCGCCGTCTTTCTTGAGCGTGAGATGCAGGTGGTCGCCGGACGAATTGCCGGTCGAGTTCGCCCGGCCGATGACCGCGCCGGCCGCAACATTCTGCCCAACGGTGACGAGCACTTGATGCAAGTGGGCGTAGACCGTTTCGTAGCCGTCGGCGTGGCGCAGGCGGACGCTGTTGCCATAGGGCATGGTGCTCGTGTTTCCGCTGTAGGCGTCGACGCGCGAGACGGTGCCGTCGGCGCAGGCGTAAATCTTGGCGTCGCGCGGGGCGAAGATGTCGACGCCCTCGTGGCCG
>JAYUUW010000634.1:0-2623 GCA_043754665.1 Anaerolineales bacterium
AGTGTTGCGCACGGCGAGCGTGCTAGCCGCCGATTGACGCCCGGTGAGCGGCCCTAACAGCAAAATCCAACGGGGATCTTCAACGAACAAGGCCATCAAGCCGTCGGTATCCTGCAGGTCGAAGGCCGCGTCGAAGGCCGCCACCTGGGCCAGCAGGTCGGGTGTCGGCTCAGCGGTGGGGGGCACCGGCGTTGACGTGGCGGCCGACACTGTCGGTGGAGCCAGGGTTGGTGCCGGCGTGGGCGGCACGGCGGCGGCCGGCACGGCCGTGGGCACGCTGGTGGGCGGCACCGCCGTGGGAGGCAGCGCGGTTGGCGCCGGCGCGCAGGCCGCCAGCAGCAGGCCGGCCGCCAGCCCACTGACCAGCAACTGTGTGAAGGATGGGGTGCGTTTCATTCTGCCAAACATAGTCTCTCTCCTCACTCCCCGGCCGGCTGCAGTCGTTGCCAGCCGGCCGGGTCGATGATGGTTAGCGTTACAAGGGATCGCACTTAGGCGACGCGTCGGCGTTGAGCGGACTACCGAAGGTGGCGCTGGGCTGGAAGTTGGCCGGCGGCCACAGGTCGAACGCGCCAGCCGGCGGCGTGTAGGTCCAGCGCCAGGTGAAGCCGCTGCGCAGGGCGTAGCTATTGCTGGCGGCGTTGGCCTCGGTTTGCAGCAGGAACAGGTCGTACATCTTGACCTTCACCGGGCCGGTCGTGGGCTGATCCCAGGTGGACGCATTGGCGTAGTAGAAGGTGTAGGCCTGGCCATTGCTGCCGAGCGCCGTGCCCTGCACCACATCGTTGACGATCACACTGCTGGTGGTATCGGCGTTCACCGTCACGTCGGTCGTGGTCACGCGGCTGCCGCTGCCCGTCACAGAGACCCCAGCGGGCAGGTTGGGGCATTGGCCGGCGGGGATGGTAAAGCTGGCGGTGCTGTGCACCTCGCGCTTGGGCAGCACGATATACCCGGCAATGGTGCCATGGGTGATCCGATCCACCAGGCCAATCTGGCGATCGATGGTGAATTTCCCAGTGGCGCCGGCAAAGCGGCCAGTGCCGCCGGTGATGGTGTGCGTTTCGACCACATGCCCCACCGGGTCGCCCACGCCTTCGCCGATGGAGTAGAGATGGTCGCCGTTCGCCGCGACAATGTCCAAATACAAAGTGCCGAATCCGAAACCTTCGGAGTTGACGTAAATGACGACGGTGTAATGAGACGTAAACTGGCCGAGACGGGTGGCGTTACCCGAGCCGTTCGCATTCACCGAAATTTTCACCGGAGGCCCCGGGTCGAAGACACTATCTTCGAGCGCCTGGAGGGTGCCGCTAAACGGCAACTGCTGGCCGGCCGCGGCGGGGGCGGCCAGGGCCGTGCGCGCCAGGCCGCCCGGCAGCAGCGCCAGGGCCAGGACCAGCGCCACGAGCACGGCGGAGATCATCCGATGCGAACGCTGTGGGGTACGACGAACGTGCATAGCAGCCTCCTTAGGCTTGGGTCGGTGTAGCAGCTAGACTATGGCGCGCGGCTGGCGGCGCGCTTGGCTCCCAACGATCGGGCAGGGATCGGGCGGACGAATAGCAGTTTTAGCCAGTAGGGCAGTCCCCAGCGATGACTGGAGACTGCCCCGCGTGCGAATTCAGATTACGGGGTGAGCAGTTCGCCGTGGAACGTGCTGTGTAACCCCACGAGGTCGTTGGACACGTCTTGCAGCGTCCCCTTCATGATCGAGCCATCACTGCATTTCGCGACGATGTGGGCGGTCAGGAAGAAGCCCGTGACCGGGCCCTGACCGGTGCCGGCGCAGACAACGCCGCTGGCGGTGTCCGTGTAGGTCACCTTGCCCCAAACACGACCATTGCCGGTAGAAAAGTCGAAACGATCGGTGGCGACCCAAACCATGGTGCCTTTCAGTGCGCCAAAGTCGAATGTTCCTACCAGCGTTGCGTCGCGATGGAAGTCCCACGGGCCGGCCGTCCAGACGCGCTGGGCCGGGCCAAAGTTTTTGGTCTCTGTGCCATCAAGAACAGTTCGGTGGGCCCGGGCGAGGGCGGGCGTGGCGCCGAGCACGACGAGCAACGCCAAGACAATGGACAAGATCGCGGCGCGTGACGAGCGACTTCGAAGCCATTTCTGAAAAAATGTGACCATCGTAATCTCCTGGGTGAGAAGCTTGCCGCGCCGGCGTCTAAACCGGCGCCCGAGTTGGTCTCACACTACGTGATTCGCAGCCGGCAGTCACCACATTAAGTAATGGCTTTTGTAACGGCAGGTTGAGCCCGGCGATCGACGGCTGAGACGCGGTCGGCCGCTTGGATCAGCGGACGTATAATGGACGGACACTCTGCAATTCAGCTTAGGAAGGTCCCAACCATCCACCACCCGGGCAGCCAGCCAGGTCAGGTGCTTGTCGAACCGCTCACCCGCCGGGAACTCGAGATTCTGGCGCTCTTGGCGCAGGGCCTGTCCGGCCCCGAAATTGCCGCGCAGCTGACCCTCGCCCTCAATTCGGTCAGGTGGCATATCCAGCGGGTGTACGGCAAGCTGGGGGTGAATCGAAAACACCAGGCGCTCGACCGCGCCGCTGAATTAGGCCTGCTCACCGCAACGGGCTCCCCCCGTAGCGACCCGCCGCCCA
>JAYUUW010000635.1:0-9946 GCA_043754665.1 Anaerolineales bacterium
TTTAGTTCCTGACGTTCATCGTCGCTGAGGTGGAGCGGGTATTTGTTCACGGACCCCAGCATAGCCCAGTCTTAATTATTTGCTTTGACGCTCTACTAGGACTGCACCCAAATAAATTTACTGTCATTCTGAGCGCAGTCGCGCATAGCCGCTACCAACGCTCCGGTCGCGCGCGAAGAATCTCACCGCTAGACGTTCCCAAACGCCTGTCCCTGAGCGCTAGTCCCTGTTCGCTTGGTCATTGGTCTATTGCCGATAAGGTCTACTCTGAGCGCGACCGCCATCCTCTGATATTAACGCTCCGGTGGCGCGCGAAGAGTCTCGGCTGGTTCATCCCAGCCCTGTGTCACAACGCTACTGCTCCAAAATGCGCGCCAGCTCAAACAGCTCCGGCGAGATAGGCTTTTGCCGGCCGATGACCTCGGCCAGCGGGGTGGTGGTTTGGCGGCTGGCGATCATGCCGCACACCACGCCGTGCTCCCCGCGCGCCAGGGTGGCCACCGCCGCCACGCCCAGCCGCGACGCCAGGATGCGGTCGTAGGCGGTCGGCGCGCCGCCGCGCTGCACATGCCCCAGCGTGGTCACGCGCAGGTCGAAGCCGATTTCCTCTTTGTGCTCGTGGAAGTAGGCCGCTAGGGCGGCGGCGTTCGAGCGCGCGCCTTCGGCCACCACCCCAATGGCGTGCGTCTTGCCGCGCCGGTAGGCCTCTGACAGCTCGGCCGCGATCTGCTCGGGCGTGATCTCAATCTCAGGGATGACCACGAACTCCGCGCCGCCGGCGATGGCGGCCATGAGCGCCAGATAACCGCATTTGCGCCCCATCACCTCCACCAGGAAGGCGCGGTTGTGCGACGAGGCCGTGATCTTCAGGCGGTCGATGGCCTCCAGGGCGATGTTGAGCGCTGTATCGACGCCGATGGTCACATCGCTGCCCACCAGGTCGTTGTCAATCGTGCTGGCGACCCCAACCACCGGAAAGCCCATCTCGTCCAGCGCCTGCGCGCCGGCCTGCGAGCCATTGCCGCCGATGACCACCAGGCCCTCGACTCCGTGCTGGGCCAATTGCCGCAGGGCCAGGCGGCGGCCCTCGGGAGTCTGGAAGGCGGGGCAGCGCGCGCTGCCGAGAATGGTGCCGCCCTGCTGGATAATGCCGCCTACCGAGCGGGCCGTCAGCGGCTCAAACGCGCCCTCGATCAGGCCGGTGTAGCCATGGTGGATGCCGTACACTTTCCAGCCCTGCGCCAGAGCTGAGCGGGTGACGGCGCGGATGGCGGCGTTCATGCCGGGGGCGTCGCCGCCGGAAGTGAGAACGGCAATGGTCTGCACTGGGGTTAGCCTTCCAGCAGTAGTGTTTCGGGGTCTTCAATCAACTGCTTGATGCGCACCAAGAACTGCACCGCCTCGCGGCCATCGACCACGCGGTGGTCGTAGCTTAGGGCCACGTACATCATGGGGCGGATGACCACCGCGCCCTGCCGCGCCACCGGGCGCTCTTCGATCTTGTGCAGGCCCAGAATGGCGACCTGCGGCGGGTTGAGGATGGGCGTGCTCAGCAGCGAGCCGAATACGCCGCCGTTGGTCAGGGTGAAGGTTCCGCCGCGCAGGTCGTCCAGCGCCAGCGTGTTGGTCTGGGCCTTCTTCACGAACCCATCCACCGCCTGCTCGATGGCGGCGAATGACAGCCGGTCGGCGTCGCGCAGCACCGGCACCACCAGCCCGTCTTCCGCGCCGATGGCCACGCCGATGTCGTAATACTGCTTGAGGATCAGGTCGTCGTCTTGCAGTTCGGCATTGAGCTGCGGGAAGGCCTTGAGCGCGCCAATGCTGGCCTTGACGAAGAACGAGGTGAAGCCCAGGTTGACGCCGTGTTGCTGCTTGAAGGCTTCCTTGCGCCGCGTGCGGATGTCCATGACCGCGCCCAGGTCGATCTCGTTGAAAGTGGTGAGCATGGCGGCGGTGTGCTGCGCCTCCACCAGGCGGCGGGCAATGGTGCGGCGGCGGCGGGTCAGGCGCACGCGCTGCTCGCGGCGCGTCCCGTCCGGCGCTTGGGTCGCGGTTGGCGCGACTGACTTCGGCGCGGGCGCGGCGGGGGTTCTGGCCGGCGCCGCCTGCTGCGCGAGGAACGCCTCCACATCCTGCTTGGTCACGCGCCTGCCGGGGCCGCTGGCTGGCACATGCGCCAGGTCGACGCCCTTATCTTCGGCCAGGCGGCGGGCTACGGGGGTGACGCGCTCGGCATCGGCCGCGTCGGGGGCCGGTGCGGCGGCGCCGTTGGTCGGGGGCTTGGCGGCGGCAGTGGTCTCGGGGGCGGTGGCCTCAGCGGTCGCGGCCTCGTCAATCACACCCAGCACGTCGCCAATGCGCACATCTTCGCCGGTCTGCCGGTCGATGCGGGCCAGCACGCCGGCCTTCTCCGCGCCGACTTCCAGGTTCACCTTCTCGGTCTCCAATTCCACCAGCGCCTCGCCGGCGGCCACTTTGTCGCCGGGCTGTTTGAGCCAGTGGCGCACGGTGGCTTCGAGGACGGATTCACCCAATTCGGGAACGACGACATTCGTGGTCATAGCGGTGTCCGTGGGGCTTAGGCGGCAACTCTCTTGGTGAGCGCAAAGGCGGCTTCCACCAGGGCGCGCTGGTTCAGCGCGTGGCGCGCCGACGAGCCTTCGGCCGGGCTGGCGTTGCGCTCGCGGCCCAGGTAGCGCAGCGGCCAGCGCCCGGCCATGCGCGCCTCCAGGTGCGGGCGCATGAATTCCCACGCGCCCATGTTGGCCGGTTCCTCTTGCAGCCAGACCACCTCTTCCAAGTTCGGGTAGCCGTCAAAGATCGGCTGGAAGTCATCCGGCCGGAAGGGGTAAAGCTGCTCGACCCGCGCAATCGCGACCTCCGGCGTGGCGGCGCGCTGCGGGTGGCTGGTCAGGTCATAGTAGACCTTGCCGCTGCACCAGATCAGGCGGCGCACCTCCGCCCGATGCGCTTGCGCCAGCGGGTCGTCCATCACCGAGTGCCAGCGCCCCTCGGCCAGCTCGCGCGGCGTTGAGGCGGCCTCCGGCTGGCGCAGCAGACTCTTGGGCGTCATAATGATCAGCGGCAGCGGGTCCACCGTCAGCAGGTGGGCCTGGCGGCGCAGCAGGTGAAAATACTGTGCCCCGGTGGTGCAGTTGACAATGCGGCAGTTGGTCTCGGCCGCCAGGCTGAGAAAGCGCTCCAGCCGCCCGCTGGAATGGTCCGGCCCCTGGCCCTCGTAGCCGTGCGGCAGCAGCAGCGTCAGCGATGGCGTCTGCCCCCACTTGGCGCGGGCCGAGACCACGAACTCATCAATGTGCACCTGCGCGCCGTTGATGAAGTCGCCGTACTGCGCCTCCCACACCACCATCCGCTCCGGCGCCTGCACGTTGTAGCCATATTCAAAGCCAATGGCGGCGGCTTCTGACAGCGGGCTGTTGTAGACCTCAAACGCGGCGCGGGCTTGCGGCAGCGCCTGCAGCGCGGTGAACGCCCGGCCGGTGCGCGCGTCGTGATAGACGGCGTGGCGCTGGCTGAAGGTGCCGCGCTCCGTGTCTTCGCCCGTCAGCCGGATGGCCGTGCCGTCGGCCAGGATCGAGGCATAGGCCAACTGCTCGGCCAGCGCCCAATCGACCGTGGCCTTATCGGGGTCATCCAGCGCCGGCCGGCGGCGCTGCAAGGCCTTCTCCAATTTCGGGTGAACGGTGAAGCCCTCCGGCAGTTGCAGCAAGGCGGTGTGCAGTTCGCGCAATTGCTCCAACGGCACGGCGGTGTGCACGCGGCGGGCGGCCCCGCGCGGCGGCGCGTCGGGCACCGGCTCCAGCATCTGTTTTTCGGGCTCCAGCGCGGCCAACTCAGCCTGGAGCGCGTCCATCGCCGCGCGCACCAGCGCCTCGGCTTGCTCGGCCGTCACCGCGCCGCGCTCGGCCAGCGTCTTGGCCCACCGCGCCCGCACCGTGGGGTGGCGCTCAATCGCCTGATACATCAGCGGCTGGGTGAAGGCCGGCTCGTCGCCCTCGTTGTGGCCGTAGCGGCGATAGCCGATCAGGTCGATCAGAAAGTCTTTGTGGAACTGGGCGCGATAGGCGTAGGCCAGCCGCGCCACCGCCAGGCAGGCTTCGGGGTCGTCGGCGTTGACATGCACAATGGGGATTTCAAAGCCCTTGGCCAGATCGCTGGCGTAGAGCGTGCTGCGGCCTTGCTCGGGGGGCGTGGTGAAGCCCAATTGGTTGTTGGCAATGAAGTGCAGCGTGCCGCCCGTGTCCCAGCCGGGCAGCCGTGAGAAGTTCAGCGTTTCGGCCACCACGCCCTGGCCGGGGAAGGCCACATCACCGTGGATCAGGATGGGCAGCGTGCGCGTGGGGTCGAAGCGGGCCGGGCCGGGCTGGCCGACCGTGCTGCCGGCGGCGCGGGCCATGCCCTCCACCACCGGGTTCACGGCCTCCAGGTGGCTGGGGTTGGGCGCCAGCGCCACCACTAGCGCGGCGGCGGGGCCGTCGGCGTCGGCGCGGCGCGCGCCCAGGTGGTACTTCACATCGCCCGTCCAGCCCAGGTCGTCCTCGCGCACCGGCTGCCGGCCGCCCTTCACCGGGTCTTTGAACTCGGCCAGGATGTGCGCGTAAGGCTTGTTGAGAATGTGGGCCAGCACGTTGAGCCGGCCCCGGTGCGCCATGCCGATGAGGATAGCGCCCAGGTGGTCGGCCGCCGCGCCGCCCAAGATGGCGTCGAGCATCGGCACCAGCATGTCCAGCCCCTCGACCGAGAAGCGCGTCTTGCCAGGGAAGCTGCGGTGCAGGAAGCGCTCGAAGCTCTCGACTTTGGTCAGCAGCCGCAGCAGCGCCGCGCCGTCGGCCGGCGTGTGGAAGCGCCGGCTCTCGGCCGCCTCGCGCAGCCAGGCGCGCTCGGCCGGCACGACGACGTGGTCATAGTCGTAGCCGATGGCCCCGCTGTAGGCGCGGCGCATGGCCTCAATGGCTTCGTAGGCGTTGGCGGCGGTGTCGGCCAGCGGCCGGCCAATCAGGCTGGCGGGCAGGCGGCGCAGGTCGGCGTCGGTGAGGCCGTGGCTGGCGGGCAGCAGCAGCGGGTCGCCGGGGGGCGGCGCGCCCAAGGGGTCGAGCTGGGCGGCCAGGTGGCCGTGGTCGCGCAGGGCGTGGGCCAGGTTCACCGCGCCCACCACCTGCTGCAAGTCCTCGGGCGGCCGGTCGGGGCCGGCGGCGGGTTGCGCGGCGGGCGTCTCGGCCGGCGGAGTCCACGCGGCGAACAGGGCGCGGGTGGCGTCGTCCACGGCGCTGGGGTCCGCCACATAGCGCTCGTATAGTTCTGCCACGTAGCCGGCGTTGGGGCCGCTAAAGCCGTTCCAAATATCCATAGGCTTATTCTATCAGAGGCGCCAAAGGCTGGGGCCAAATTGCTTGCCCATTGGCCGACCGATGCCCGGGGGGTCCTAAAAGTGGATACCGCCACACTTTTTTAGTACTGGTTCCCTCTTGCTAACCCAACATTTACTTTGCACACTATGGGCATGAACACCTGCGCTGCCATGCCTTCCGTTCCTGCCGAGGCCTTTTGGTCGCTGCTGTGGCGCTGCCAACCCTGCCATGACGGCGATGTCAAGAATGACAGCACCCCGCGCACGCATGACGGCGATGTCAAGAATGACAGCACGTTGCGAACGCATGACGGCGATGTGAGCGGCGCGGCTCAGGTGGCGTTGTGCGGGGGCGGGGGGATGACGCGGTTGCGGCCGGACTTCTTGGCGGTGTACAGGTTGGCGTCGGCCTGGTTGATGAGGGTGTTCACGTCGGCCACCTCCGCGCTGGAGGTGGCGACGCCCAGGCTCACGGTGATTTCGAGCGCCCCGCCGACGGTGGCCACCGGCTGGGCCGTGATGCGCTGGCGCAGCCGCTCGGCCAGCAGCACCGCGCCGGGCAGCTCGGTTTCGGGCAGCAGCAGCACAAATTCCTCGCCGCCATAGCGGCCGGGAATATCAATGTTGCGGGTGCTGGCGCGCAGCCGGTTGGCCACCTCGGCAATCACCTGGTCGCCGGCGGCGTGGCCGTAAATGTCGTTGACCAGCTTGAAGTGGTCGATGTCGAGCATCAGCGCCGAAAGTGACCGGCCGAACCGGCGGGCGCGCTGGAACTCACGCTCGGCCAGCACAAACGAGTGCCGCCGGTTGAACAGCCCGGTGAGCCCGTCGGTGATGGATTGGTGCTGCACCTCCTCAAACAGGCGGGCGTTGGCAATGGCGACCGCCGCCGTGTCGGTCAGGATGCTGAGGGGGCCTAGGTCGGCATCAGCAAAGGCGCGGCCATGGCCGCGCGCATCGACCACCAGCGCGCCCACCAGCCGTTTGTTCAGGCGCAGCGGCACGGCCATGGCCGGGTGGGCCGGCAGGCCGGCCACCGCGCCCTGGCCGGGGCGGTGCACCACCGGCTGGCTGGTGCGCAGCGCCAGCACCGCCAGCGGCTCGGCGACGGCCTCGCGCACCATGCGGGCCTTGGGGTCGCCCGGCCCGCGCACCGCCCGCTGCAGCAGTTGACCGCCGCGCTCATCCAGCAGGTAGAGGGCGCCGCAGTCGGCCCCGGTGAGGTGCACGGCCGCTTCGACAATGATGACGACGACTTTATCCATTTCGAGCGAGCCGGTGAGCAGCCGGCCGATGGCCTGCAGCGTTTCGAGCTGGCCGATGCGAATTTGTAGGGCGGCCAGGGCTTCGGTGCGCTCGCGGCGCACGCGCTCCACGTCGAGAGCCTGGCCGACCGCCGCCAGCATCACCTCCACATCCACCGGCTTGGGCAGGTAAGACGCGACGCCGGCCAGCGTGGCCTGCGAGGCAATGCTCTCCGAACCTTCGGCGGTGACCAGGATGAGCGGGGTGGTGTTGCCGATATCCATCAGGGCGCGCTTGAGTTCCAGCCCGCTGAGGCCCGGCATTTGCAGGTCGGCCACGATCAGGTCGGGGCGATGTTCGAGGGCCATG
The DNA here is from genome assembly GCA_043754665.1 of Anaerolineales bacterium. Classification (GTDB taxonomy): domain Bacteria; phylum Chloroflexota; class Anaerolineae; order Anaerolineales; family UBA6663; genus JADZEK01. The sequence goes on from JAYUUW010000635.1 coordinate 6,986, forward strand.
CGCAAGCCGCCCCGGCCCTCGGTGGCGGTGAGCACAGTGTAGCCCGCCGGCCGCAGCACCGAGTCGGCAAAAAAGTCCCGCATGTGGCGGGAGTCATCGACCACAAGAATTTTAGCGCCCATGCGCGCTGGCTCTCCTGCTAAGTGGGTCCGTCGGGCTTCACTATATTCGATTTTTGGAAAACTGTGCTTGGGCTAGTGGTACTGGCAGGGCAATCGCATCTAATATGCGCGACGTTGACCGACCGGCCCCCTTGGCCCAAACGGCCGCCGGCCGTCACCTTCTCGCAAGATTTGTCATTCCGAACCCGGCCTCAGGTCGATGGTCTTGGCGCTCCCTTCGGGCCGGTGACGCGAAGCGTCTCGGCTCCGACCTACCCGGCCCCGCGCTAGGCCGCTCCGCCCCTGACATGTTCTGAGCAACCCGGCCTCAGGTCAGTGGCCCTCACGCAGCTTTTGGACCGGTGACGCGCAGCGTCTCGGGCTGTCATAGCCAGGTTAAGTTTCTGAGGCAATCTCAGGCCTTCTCAACTAGCCGAATCAAGATGCGATTGCCCCAGTGGTACTGGCGCAGCAAAGAGCAGGGGAAGCAGCGCGCGGGGGCCGGCGGCTAGGTGGGCGGACCCCATTCGGCCGAGTAATCGTCAGCCGGGTGGTTGGTAATCTGGCGCAGGTCGGTGCCGTCGGTGCGGATGAGGTACAGGTCAAAGTTGCCGGCGCGGTCGGCCGTGAACAGAATCCACTCGCCGTCGGGCGACCAGTGCGGCGAACGCACAATGCCCATGTCAATCGTCAGGCGCACTTGCTCAGTGCCGTCGGCGTTCATCACATACAGCTCGCTCTGGCTGTCGCGCTCAGAGACGAAGACAATCTGCGCGCCGTCGGGCGACCAATCGGGGTGGTAGTTGCGGGTCTGGGTGTGCGTCAGCCGGCGCGGCGCGCTGCCATCGGCGTTCATCACGTAAATCTGGTACTGCTCGCTCTCGCGCCGCGACTGGAAGACGATCTGCGCGCCGTCGGGCGACCACGCGGCCACGGCGTCGTCGGCGTTGGAGGCGGCAATGATCTGCGTCTCGGTGCCGTTCGGCCGCATGCGGTAGATTTGGAAGACGCCGGTGCGGTTCGAGTCAAATAGCAGCCAGTCGCCGTCGGGCGCGTAGGCGGGGAACTCATCGAAGTTGGGGTCGAACGTCAGGCGCTCGCGCTGGGTGCCGTCGGCCGTCATGCGGTGGATCTCGGGGTCGCCGTCGCGGCGCGAGAGGAACACCAGCCACGCGCCGTCGGGCGACCACTTGGGTGTGCGGTCTTCCGGCTCGGTGAAGGTCAGGCGTTTGAGGCCGGTGCCGTCCAGCGCCTGGCGGTAAATCTCCGGGTTGCCGTCGCGGTCGGAGGTGAAGGCAATCAGGCCGTTGCCGCCGCCGAGGGGCGGCACGCCGGTGCCGAGTGTGGGCACGGCGGGCAGGGGGGTCACGGTCTCCGAGCCGTTGGGCGTGGCGGTGTGCGTCGGCGTGGGCGAGCCGGTTGGCACGGGGGTGTGGCTGCTGGTCGGCGCAGCCAGCGTGCCGGCGGCCACCGTGCCGGTGGCGGTCGGCGTAGCCGTGGCGGCGTTGGCAATTTGCGTGGCGCTGGCCTGCCCTATCTGTGTTGGGGCGGCCGAGGGCGCGCCCAGCGTGGGCGTGCGCGTCACCAGGGCCACGGCCAGGCCCAGGCGGCCGCTGCCGATTACCAGCCCGCCCAGGACGACCAATGCGCCTAAGAATAGCGCCGTGCCCAGTTGGTCGAGCGCGCGCCGGCGGCGCAGGCCGGGTGGCCTGCTAGCGCGGGGCGGCCTGGTCATAGGGGAGCGTGACGGTCGCAATGGTGCCCTGGCCCACCCGGCTGCGCACTTCCAGCCGGCCGCCGTGGCGCTCGAGAATGCGCTGCACGATGGACAGGCCCAGGCCGCTGCCGGCCACGTCGTGCGTGTTCGAGCCGCGATACAGCTCCTCGGTCACCAGCGGCAGTTCCTCCGGCTGAATGCCCCGGCCGGTGTCGATCACCTCCACCACCAAATGCCCGGCGGTGTGGCGGGCGCGCACCTGCACCGGCGCGCTGGAATACTTGAGCGCGTTATCCACCAGGTTGCGGAAGACCATCAGCAGCAGTTCGCGGTCGGCCTGGATGGAAGGGATCGACCACGGCACGCGCTGAATGTCGAGCTCGATGCGGTCCGGCCGTTCGAGCAGGTCGATCACCTCGGCCAGCAAGTCCTCCACCGCCACGATTTCGATTTCGAGCGGGCGCGTTTCCAGGTCGGCCAGGCGGCGCAGCCCGCGGGTCAGGTGCGCCAAGCGGCCCACCTGGGCGCGCACATCGCCCACCGCCGCCGCCGTGCGCTCGCCCAAGGGTTGGTTCTCTTGCAGGTTGTCCAGGTGGACCTGAATGGCAGTCAGCGGGTTCTTGAGTTCGTGGTCGAGGCGCTGGATGAAGCGGCGGCGCTCCACCTCCTGCGCGCCGGTTTGCGCGGCCAGCGCCCGGCTGAGGCGGCCCTGCTGCCAGCGGGCCAGCGCGGCGGCGGCCAGCACCACCAGGGCCGTGCCCAGCGCCGCCAGCAGCAGCGCCACGGCCGGGTCGGTCTGAAAGCCCACTTGTAGCACCGTGTCGGGCCGGAACAGCCGCACGGCTCCGGCCGCCAGCACGCCTACGGCCAGCAGCGCCACGCCGGCAATCCCCAGGCGGCGCGTCATCAGTTGCTCCCGGGGTGGGTGGGGGTCTCGCCGACTTTGACGCTGCCGGCGAACCGGTAGCCCTCACCGGGCACGGTTTCAATATGCTCGTCGCCCAGCTTGCGGCGGATTTCGGCGATACGCACATCCACCGTCCGCATGCCGGCCGGGTCTTCCCAGCCCCACACCTGGTCGAGCAGTTGCTCGCGCGACACCACCACATTGGGGCGGCCCATCAGGTGGGCCAGCACGCCGAA
>JAYUUW010000636.1:0-6038 GCA_043754665.1 Anaerolineales bacterium
GGTTCCACAGCGGCAGCCGCCCGCTGTGCAGCGCCTGGGCGGCATCGGAGTACGTGGGCCACACGAAGGAGACGAGGTCGCCGCCGCCGTGGGGACTCCAGCCCTGGCCGGTGGTGACGGGCCAGAAGAACACCAGCGCCAGCAGCGCTAACCCAGCCAGCGCCAGCGCATCAAGCTGGCGCACGCGCAACCAGCCGATCACGCGGCGGGGCCGCCTACGGGGCCGGCGGCGTCGGGCTGGCGCAAGCGCGCCACGGCGGCGTGCAGATCGGCCAGCTTGGCCCCGTGCAGCGGATAACGATGCAGCGCCAGCACCACCAACAGCGAGGCCACCAGCGGCAAGAGCGTGGTCATGGCGCGAATGCCGAAGACGGCCGGCGCGGGCTGCACCGGGTAGAGCGTGGCGCTGCTGGAGCTGATGTAGCCCGAGAAGGCAAACACCGCGCCGACGATCAGCCCTTGCAGCGTGAAGGCGAAGCGGATGACAAAGCCGTTCACGCCAAAGAACATGCCCTCGCGCCGGCACTGCATCACCAGTTCGTCCTCGTCGATGATGTCGGCGATGAGCAGGTCGGGGAAGACCAGCAGCCCGGCCAGACTCAGGCCGGTCAGCGCGGTGCCCACCAGCCCCTGCCAGAAATTCTGCGCCAGGAACAGGATCAGCATCGAGATCGCAAAGGTTAATTGAGAAATCTGCCAGCCGCGACGCCCGCCCACGCGCTTGGCCACCGCCGTCCAGATCGGCAGGCCGGGCAGCGCCATGATGAAGGCCAGCCCCAGCAGCAGCGAGTTTTGCACTTCGACCGAGAGCGTCACGCTGCCGGCTGTGACGGGGGTTTGCACCAACAGCACATACTTGGCCCAAAACGGAATCGAGGCCGCCAGCATGCTGAAGATGAACTCCTTGAGCAGGCTGGCGGTGAGGAACCAGCGAAACGAGATGCGGGCGATGGTGTTCTTGAACGCCGGGATGAAGGCGGGCTGCGGGGCGGCGTCGGCGGCGACCGGCCGCTCGCGCACGCCGAGGAGCGACAGGCCAAACGTCACTGATGTGATGATGCCAAATAGCAGCGCCATGCCGCCGCGCCCCGACCAGTCGGATCCGACGAGGATGGGCGGCAGCGCCACGCCAATAAGCAGACCGATGACCGAGAAGAACTGCCGCCAGCCCGAGACCGTGGCCCGCTCGCGCCCTTCGGTAATCATCTCCGGAAAGAGCGAGGTCCAGTTCATCACGATGATGGTCCACAGCAGGTCGAAGACCAGCACGATGCCCATGAAGTAGACGAACAACGGCAACTGCTCGCCCGGCTTCAGCAGCGGCGCGGGCGGCACCCACAGCAGGTAGAAAAACAGCCCCAGCGGGATGAAGGTGGCCGCGATCCAGGGTGTGCGGCGGCCGAAGCGCGTGCGGGTGTGGTCCGACCAGTAGCCGGTCAGCGGATCGTTGATGGCGTTCCAGATGCCATAAAGCGCCCAGCCGCCGCCGACCAGCGTGGCCTTAAGCCCTAGCCGGTCAATGTAGAGGAACTGAATGTAGGTGCCGAAGGCCTGGTATGACAGGGCCGCACCGAGCGAGCCGGCTGAGTAGAACAGCTTCTGCCAGTAGGTCAGTTTCATAAGGCCCTCGGCGGAGCGCTAGGCCAGGCGGTGCCCCGCCTCGGCGGAGGGGGCGTCGCGCAGCAACTGCACGGCATGTGGCAGCACCGGGGCCAGCGTGGCGAGGTTCTCGCGCACGGCCTTGGGGCTGCCCGGTAGGTTGACGATGAGGGTGTGGCCGCGCAGCCCGCACACGGCGCGCGAGAGCATGGCGTGGGGCGTCACCGCCAGCGAGGCGGCGCGCATGGCCTCGGCCAGCCCCGGCGCCTCGCGGGTGATGACGGCGCGGGTGGCCTCGGGCGTGACATCGCGCGGGGCGAAGCCGGTGCCGCCGGTGGTGAAGATGAGGTCGAGGTCGTCCTCGTCGCACCAGGCTAGCAGCGCGGCGCTGATGGCGGCGGCCTCGTCCGGCACGATGGCGGTGCGCGCCACCTCGGCCGCCAGCCGCTCGGTGGCGAACGCCTGAATGACCGGGCCGGAGGCGTCGGGCCGCTCGCCGCGCGAGGAACGATCGGAGACCGTCAGAATGCCAACGCGCACAGAGTGCTCCTATCCGCCTTGATCGAGCGCCTTGCCCAGGGCGTGCACCGCCATGACGTTCCAACCGCGCCGCGCATACCAGGCCAGCACGGCCGCGTTCTCCGGCACCACCAGCAGATAGCCCTTCACGCAGCCCAGCGCCCGCAGGCGGCTTTCCAGCTCGGCCACTAGCGCCGAGCCAACCCCCTGCCCGCGCAGGGCCGCGTCCACGGCGAGGTGATACACCAGCCCGCGCCGGCCGTCAAATCCGCCGAGCACCACGCCCACCAGGCGGCCGGCATGTTCGGCCACCAAGAACAACTGCGGGTCGCGGGTGAGCTTGAGACGCAGGGCGTCCGGCGTGTCCGATGGGCCAACGTGCACGCCCGGTTCGGCGGCGCGCCACAGCGCCAGCACGGCATCGTAATCGTGGTCGAGGTCAAATGTGCGAATGGATATTGGCATCGGGATAAAAAGCGGCCCAGGCCCGCCAGAGACAGCGAGACTGGGCCGCACGAAAGGCCGGGGGCGGGCAGCCGCCCTATTCAGCGTCGGCGGGGCGCCGGCGACGCGGGGTTTTGGCGGCGGCCTTCTTGGCGGCCGGTTTCTCAGCCACGGCCTTCTTCGTGGCCGTCTTCTTGGTGGCGGCGGTTTTGGTGGTCTTGCCCCCGCCGCGCGAACGGCGCTTGGGCGCTTCGGCGGCCGGCTCGGCCGGCGCTTCGGCCGTCGTGGCGGCTTCAAAGGCGGCTTCGTTAGCCGGGATAGTCTCCGGCGTGTAGGCGGTGTCGACCGGCGCGTACACATCGATGGCTGGCTGCGGCAGCGCTTCCACTTCGGTCGGCACGCCGGTCAGTTGGGCGGTGGGCGTGAACGCGTGGCCGGCGGTATAAGCCGGGGCGGGCAGATCGGTCAGTGGGTCGGGCGCGGCCGGCAAGAGCGCGCCGGTCAGCGTGCCTTGCTCCTCGGCCTCCATCAGGCGGCGCCAGCCGCTGCCCAGGCCGTCTTCGGTCACGCCGTAGAACACGCGCAGCTCCTGGCCGCGGCGCTGCACCAGGTCGAACCGGGTGGTTCCGCTCTTGACCGACTTGCGCCACAGGCCAATGTCGCCCAGCCAGGCGACCTCATCCGGGTCCAACTCGCCGGCCTCTTTGACCGAGATGGCGTAGTGCCACAGCTTGCGGGCCGAGGCGCGGGTGACGCCCTTGACCACGCTGTTATTGCGCAGGTCGCGCATGGTGTGGTAGCGCACGCCGTCGCGCTCGTCGGTCGCCACGATCTCGACGCCGGTGCGCGGCGGGTTGATGGCCGTGTGGTCAACCACCCCGGCCTCGCGGACCGGCGCAGGCTGATCCATAGGCGGCCGGGGGGCGTTGCGGCCTTGCCCTTGACCCCGGCGATGGTCGAGCGGCGGGGCCACCGGCTCGGGCGCGCTGATGCGCACCGGGGCCGGCTCCACGCTCACCGCCTCGACCGGCGGGCGGGGCGCAGCGCCCTGCCCGCGCAGCACGAGCTGCACAATCTCATCGCGCACGGCGAGGGAGGTCTCAGCCTCCTCGCGCACGTAGATCTTGCTTTCTTCGACGGCGTATGGCAGATCGTCGCCGCGCGGCACAAGCACGCGCACCACTTTGCGCCCGCGCGAGGTCTGCACATCGACCGTGCATTCCATCTGCGGGGTGAGCATGCGGGCAATGGCCGAGCGCAGTTCGCGCACCGCCAGGTCCGGCTCAGACACGCCCACGGGCGGCTGCTTGGGGTCGCCGGTGACGCCCACATAGAGCGTGCCGCCGTTGGTGTTAGCCATGGCGCACACATCGGCCAGCACGCCGTAGAGCTTGCCGCCGCGCTGGGTGGCCGCCTCGTGGAAGGCCAGCACAATGCTGGCGCCTTCCTCGCGCGCCTGCTGCACGATGTCAAACTCGGTCGCCACCGCGCCCACGGCCGAGTGCGGCCGGATGCGGGCGAAGTCGCTGCCCCGGAACAACTCGCGCAGGGCCTCGAAACTGACCTCATCAATCAGCACATCGGTCGGGCGGTCGCCCACGCCGTAGTTCTTGGGATTGTTGGGGTCGCGGTTCAGGCGGTGGGCGTCGGAACCGGTGATGCAGTGCATGCGGCGCGGGTATTCCGGCTTCGAGCCGCTGAAGAAGGCGGCCGTGGTGCGCCGGCCCTTCTGGTCGAGGTCGGTCACTTCGAGCGCCGCCAGGTTCATGTCCTGGGTGAAAGCGATCTTGGTCTGGCCGCCAAAGCCGAAGCCGCGCATGGCCACGCCGTTGGTCGAGTTGGCGTGCGCGGCGATGGCCAGGCCGCCGGCTTCGTTGATGAGCCGGTAGGCCGTCAGCACATCGCTGCTGGCGCCGACGGTGACCGAGCCTTTGTCGAGTTGGTCACGGGGCACGTTCAGCGAGAGCAGCAAATGCTCCAGGTCGCGCAGGGGCGTGTCGGGCGGGAAGATGCCCATGATGTGGAAGCCGAAGGTGGCGGTGAACTCGAAGCCCGGCAGCAGCAGGATTTTGTCCAGCAGGCGGCGGTACTCGCTCAGGCGTTCGCGCTCCTCGGGGAGCAGGCGTTCCTTGCGTTCGAGCAGTTCCAGCTCGGCGATCTCGTCGCGCAGGCGGCGAAAGCCGACGACCGTGTTATGGTCGGCGAAGGCGATGATATCCAGCCCGCGCGCCTCAGCGGTGCGCAGGATATCCAGGTAGGTGACATGCGGCTCCTGATAATCGCTGGAGGCCGGGGTGTGTAAATGCAGGTCCATCGCGCGCCACTCCTGGGTAGGTTGGCGGCGAGGCTTGTTATTGGGTGCGTTGCGTCTCACAAAATGACTTTCTTGAGGGTAGAGGTAAGTTGTTCGGGGGGATACGGTTTGAGGATGAAGGCATTGGCGCCGGCAATCCGGCTTTCCTGCTCCAGGTCCATGCCCGAACACATGATAACCGGCAGGGCGTGCAGCTCGGGGTGGCGGCGCATTTCGCGCAATAAATCCAGCCCGTCCGCTTCGGCGATGCGCACATCCATCAGCACGGCGTCGGGCTTTTCAGCCAGCGCCAGCGCGAGGACGACCTCCCCGCGCGAGGCCGAGACGACGACAAAGCCATCCAGCTCCAACAAGGTCTTGAGGAGCGAATTCATGGTGCGGTCGTCGTCGACGACCATGACTTTTTTAGGAGCAGCCATAATTCCCCTAGCGCTTGGCGCGCGTCTTCAGCCGGCGCGGCGGAGTCGTGTTCGCCGCCGCGCGCCGCCGGCCGTTGCGCACCGGGCGCGGCTCCAGGGCCGCCGCCAGCACATCTTCGACGCGGTCGGCCAATACAAATTTCATTTCGGCCCGCACTTCGGCCGGCACATCATCCAGGTCTTTCTCGTTGCGCTTGGGGATGATGACCGTGCGCAGGCCGGCGCGGTGGGCGGCCAGCACCTTCTCTTTGAGGCCGCCAATCGGCAGCACCTGGCCGCGCAGGGTAATCTCGCCGGTCATGCCCACTTCGGGGCGCACCGGGCGGCCGGTGATCAGGCTGGCCAGCGCAGTGGCCATGGTCACCCCGGCGCTGGGGCCGTCTTTGGGGGTGGCGCCGGCCGGCACGTGCAGGTGAATATCGTGTTTGGCAAAGAAGTCTTTTTTGATGCCCAAGGCGGGCGCATTGGCGCGCACATACGACAGCGCGGCGCGGGCTGACTCCTGCATCACCTCCCCCAATTGTCCGGTCACTTGAAAGCCCTTGCCGCCCGGCATCTGCGTGGCCTCGATGAACATGATGTCGCCGCCGACGGGCGTGTAGGCCAGCGCGGTCGCCACGCCGGCCACGGCCGTGCGCTCTTCTACTTCTTCGGTGTAGAAGTACTGGGGCTTGCCCAGGAATTCGAGCACGCGCGCCCGGTCAACTTCCATAGGCTCGGTCTGCCCTTCGGCAATGCGCGTG
>JAYUUW010000637.1:0-3645 GCA_043754665.1 Anaerolineales bacterium
AGCCCGAGGCCCCAGGTGGGCAGGTGCAGTTGACGACGCGCCGCCGTAATCATAATCACTCATCCCTTGGTGTGTGGGCGTGCGCGCTGATTATACGCGCAAGCGGACTCGGCCGTTATGCGGCTGGATGTTTGGCGCCGGCCTTAAGCGCGGCCACCTGCGCCGCCTCGGGCCGCGCTTTGTAGAAGGCATCGAGCGGGTAGCAGCCGGAGACCAGGCCGTGGCGCGGCGCGGTGGTGCAGTCGCTGAAGGTGCGGCACAGGCGGCGGTGGTCGAGCGGGCGGCCGGCCAGCCGGTCGGCGGGCAGCTCGGGGTAAGAGAGCACCATGCGCCCCAGCCCGACGCAGTCGACCCAGCCCTGGCGCACCGTGAACTGGGCCACATGCGGCAGCCACTGTTGGAGATAGCTGTAGGCCGACCCCACCAGCAGCAATTTGGGAAAGGCGCGCTTCAGCTCGGCCGTGACGGCGATTTGGCGCGCCACCCCGGCCAGCGGGTCTTCGGGCGGCAGGTAGCCATCGGAGGGCGGGAAGATGGCCGGGCGTTGAATGTGCGGATTGTAGTAGGGGCTGCCGGCGGTGAGGTTGACCAGCTCGATGCCCAGGCTTTCGAGCAGCGCTAAGAAGCGGCGGGGCTCATCCAACTGATAGCGCAGCGGGTCGTGCGGGTCGCCGCCAAAGGCGCAGGTGTAGGGCGCGGCATAGGGCAGGGGCGCGCCCACGCCGTCGGCCGGGCGGGCGGCAAACGGCAGTAGGTCGAAGGCGCTCAGGCGCACGGCCAGGCCCAGCCCCGGCGCGCGCCGGCGAATGCCGGCCACCACCTGGCGCAGAAAGCGGGTGCGGTTCTCGAAGCTGCCGCCAAACGGGCCGGGGCGCGACCAGGCGCTGAGCAGCTCATGCCCCAGGTAGCCGTGGCAGTGCTTGACATCCACAAAGGCATAGCCGGCCTCGGCCGCCAGCGCCGCCGCGTCCACATAATCCTCAATCAACCGCTCCAGGTCGGCGTCGGTCAGCAGCGGGTGGTCGGCGGCCACGTTGAACTTTGCATCAAGCAGCGGGTGGCGGTAGGCCATGGTCGGCTCGAGCCGGGTGTGGTGCGTGGGGCGCGCAAACCGGCCGGAGTGGGTGAGCTGCAAGCCGACCAGCAGGTCATCGGTGCGGCCAAACTGCTCGTGGTGCGCGGCGAGCAGCGTGGTGCGCAGGTCGGCCAGCGCGCCCCGGTTGGCGGGGCTCAGCACCAACTGCTGCGGGTTGGCGCGGCCGTCGGGCCGCACGGCCACGGCCTCACCGCCCCAGATGAGCTTGGCCCCGCTGCGGCCGAAGTTGGCCCAGCGGCGGTGGGTCAATTCGGTGGGGCGGCCGTCGGCGGTGCCGTCCCAGCCTTCCATGGGTTGGATGCACCAGCGATTGCCCATGGTGAACCCATCGGCCAGGCGGTAGGGCGCGGCCAGCGGGTCGGCCGGGCCGTTGCGCAGCTCTGGGTCGAAGGGCAGGTCGAGCCCTAGCTCGGTGAGGTAGTCTTGGAATTGCGCGGCGGTGCGCAGCGCCGCGATCCGGCGGATGGTCATGGGCGCGGGCCTCAGGCGGCCTGCAGCCAGTCGGCGACCACGCGCAGGTTCGCGTCGAACCCGCCCGGCACAAAGGCGCTGTCGAAGAAGGCCGAGCCGATGGTGAAGCCCCACGCGCCGGCCGCCCGCACTTCTTCGATGCGGGCGTAGGAGGCAATACTGCCGGCCGACACGAGCGGTACGTTGACCGCGGCCACCACTTCGCGCAGCAGTTGCGCGGCGTCGCCGGTGAAGCGGTAGGTGAGCAGGTCGAGGCCGTGCGCGCCCTGCGCCTCCAGCCAGCAGGCGTGGGCCACGATCTCCGGAATGGTGCCGGCCAGGATCGACGGATGGCCCTCGACCCGGCCGGGGAAGGGATAGTACTTGACCGGCGAGGCGGCCAGCCGGTCGCGGATGGAGGGGAAGTAGACCGTGCCCATGAGCACATCGAAGCCCTGCTCGATGGCGAGCTGCGCGCCGCGCAGGCCGTCGGCCTCGGACAGGCTGACCACTTCGAGATAGGTGGTCTTGCCGGCGGCTTTCATGGCGCCGACCACGCGGCGCATCTCGGCTGGCGGCAGGCCGACATCCTTGAAGCCCCAGTGCCGCACCGGCGCATCCTGCAGGCGCTCAAAGATCGCCAGCGCGTCGGCGACCGTCTCGTCCTGGTAGGTCAGCATCACAATCAGTTCCGGGTTGCCCTGCTTCGATTCCATGCCTCGTCTCCATCGTTACAGGCGCACGCCGCTGGGTCGGGGTCGTCCCGGCGCATTGGGCCGCGCGCTTGACTGAGTGAATAGCGCCGATCACCCGCCGCCGAGGGGCGGGGGCGCGGCTTGCGTATGCCAGCGCATTCTACTGCATTGGCCCGCCGGATGGGTTGCCATTTGTGGGCCATTTTGGCCGCCGGTCAGGGCGCGGTCAGCGGGTGCTGCTCAAAAAATGTCCAGAAGTCGTCGGCCACGTTCAGCCCGTGGCGATTGTTGCCGCCGCTGGGATAGACATGCCCCAGGTTGTTGACCATGCGAAAAATAAAGACATTGTCCGCGCCCACCAGGCTGGTGTTGAAGGTGAGCGTGTCGTACGCCGGCGGCGCATACGCGGCTGTGTAGGTCGGCGCCAGCGACAAAATGGTGGTGGTGGTGGTGAAGACCTCGCTGAAGAGGCTGTCGGCCGCGAGCTCTTCGGCCACAAACGGCAGGGGCAAGGGGTGGCCGGTGCCTTCCGACACTTTCTCATCCTGCGTGCCGAGGACCGAATAGACCGAGGTGGTGAGGCCGGTGGGCAGGCGGTCGAGCGCGGCCTCGCCGGCCAGCGCCGCGCCGCTGGTGGCGAAGGCGGCGAAAACAGCAGGCATTTCAATCACCAGCCGGCTGAGCACAAACCCGCCGCCGTTGGAGAACCCGGTGGCGTACAGGCGGCGTGGGTCCACGGTGAAGGTCGCCTTGACCACCTCGACCAGCACCTGCACAAAATGCACGTCGTCCTGCAATGCCGTCCCTGGCACCACCTGCGTGTACAGGCTGAAGGAGTTCCACTTTTCGTGCAGCCCGTTTTCGCCCACGAGCGGGTAGCGCCAACTGGTGGGGTAAACCACGAGGAAGTTCTCGGCGTCGGCTTTGGCCGCCCAGCCGGTGTTCGCGTACATCAGCGGGCCGCCCTGGTTGCTGCCGTGGAACATGAACACGACCGGCGTGGGCGTATCGGCGTTGTAACCGGGCGGCACGTAGACCAGAAAGGCGCGCGGCGTGTCGTCGACGGTGAGGGTGTAATCGTTGCGGCCGGGGACAAAGCTCAGAGGGCCGAGGGCCGGGTCAGTCGGCACAATCGTGGCAGTGGGCTCGCCCGCCGTGGGCGCTACGGTCGGTTCGGCGGCGGTGGCGGCTGGGGCCTGGGTCGCGCCGGCCAGTGCGGTGGCAACCACGAAAGGCGTGGCCGTCGGCGCGGCGCGGGTCTGCCGCTGGCGCAGCCCGCAGGCGGCCAGGAGCAGCCCGCTCACCAGGAGCCAAGTGAGCCAGTGAGCGGCGCGGCGGGCGGTGGACATGGTGGGAGCCTCGACGGGGCGGACGCCAAAGACCGGCATAGACCCAGAGTATAGG
>JAYUUW010000638.1:0-3360 GCA_043754665.1 Anaerolineales bacterium
GGTGCGTTGGCCCGGCCGCATAAGCCTGATCCCCACGTACAGGGATTGCTCGGTAATCTCGATCAGCCGCTGCGCCAGGGGCGACAAGACCCCCACCCCTACGGTCAGCGCCGCATCGGCGTAGAAGCCCTGGTAGCGCGTGCCGCAGTCCAGGCTGACGACATCGCCTTCGCGCAGCGCGCGAGCGCTGGGCAGGCCGTGCACCAACTCGTCGTTGACCGAGACGGTCACCGCGAACGGGTAGGGGTACGGCCCCGGGTAGCCCTTGAACGCGGGTTCCGCTTGCCGGCCCACGATCACTCTCTCGGCCAGGGCGTTCAGCGCCAGGGTGGTAATCCCCGGCCGCACCGCCGCCGCCATCTCCGCCAGGGCTTCGGCGTTGATGCGCCCGGCTTGCCGCATCAGGTCTAGCTCGCGGGGGCTTTTGCGTTCCACGCCCGCCGTGCGGCTGGGGGCCGGGCGCTGCAGTGGGCCGCGCGGCGGCCCCAGCCGGCTGCCGACCCGGCTCATGCCCGCGCCGCCACCGCGGCCAGCAGGTCGGCCGTGACCATGGCGATGCTTTGCTCGCCGTCGATCTCGACCAGCAGTTTGCGCTCGGCGTACAGCGCGATCAGCGGCGCGGTCTGCTCAAAGAAGACCTTGATGCGCCGGGCCTGCACTTCAGCGGTGTCGTCGGCCCGTTGGAACAACGCGGTGCCGTCGACATCGCACACGCCCTTGGTTTGGGGCGGGTTGAACAAGAGATGATAGGTGTGCTGCTCGGCGCCCCGGCACACCCAGCGGCCCGAGAGCCGGTCGAGCAGGACGTTTTCGGCCACTTTCACGTACAGGGCCACGTTCACACGCCCGCCAAACTCGGCCAGCAGGGCATCGAGCGCCTGGGCTTGCGGCCCGGTGCGCGGGAAGCCATCGAGCACCGCCCCGCCCTCAGCGTCGGGCAGCTTCAGGCGCTCGCGGATCATGCTGACGGTCACATCATCCGGCACCAGCTCGCCCCGGTCCATATACTGCTGGGCCAACTGGCCCAGGGGCGTTTGGCGCTTCAGGTTATCGCGGAACAGGTCGCCCGAGGCCACCTGGGGCAGGCCCAGCTTTTCACGCAGCACTTGCGCCTGCGTGCCTTTGCCGGCGCCGGGGCCGCCAATCAGCAGAATGTAAGTCGGCATGCCACTTAGCGGACGAGCAGGGTGTCGTCGTAGCCGCGCAGCTTGAGTTCGGCATCCAGGCCGAAGAAGGTATCGCGCACCACACCGACCACGATCAACAGGCCGGTGCTCAAGATGGAGATGTTCGTGGCGCCGGGGATGATGTTCTTCACCAGGAAGGGCATCACCGCCACAATGCCGAGGAACACTGCGCCCGGCAGGGTGATGCGGCGCAGGACCTTCATGAGATATTTCTGGGTAGCCGCGCCCTTAGTCACGCCCGGCACCTGCGCGCCCACGCGCTTGAGGTTCTCGCCGTAGTTCTGCTGCGAGAAGACCACGTCGGTGTAGAAGTAGGTAAAGCCCACCACCATCAGGAAGAACAGCAGCCAATACCAGTCGCTCTGGCCGCCGAACAGGTTGCTGATGCCGACCGCCGTGCTGGCGATCCAGGGCGTGGTGGAAGCCACAAAGAACTGCGCGATGATGGCCGGGAAGGTTAAGATCGACTGGGCGAAAATGACCGGGATCATGCCGGCCATGTTCACCTGCAGCGGCAGGTTGCCGCGCACCGGCATGCTTTGGCGGTTGCCCATGCGGCGGCCCGGGTACATGACCGGCACATTGCGCCGGCCCTGTTGGACCACCACGATGGCGAACACCGCCGCGACCACGATGACGACGAAGAAGAACAAGGCGATCCAGCGGGTGGCCTCGTTCGACAGGATGCTCAGCAGGTTCGACGGGATGCGCGCGACAATGCCCGCGAAGATGATCAGCGACAGACCCTGATTGCGGATGCCGTATTCCGAGATCAGCTCGCCCAGCCAGATGGCGAACATGGTGCCGCCGGTCATCGAAATGATCATGGTGATGGTGGGCAAGTTGAAGCCCAGATCATTCCCAAAAGTGAGCAGCGGCAGGCTGGTGGCCGAGCCGAGCGAGAGCATGAGCCGGATTTGGCCAAACGCGTTCAGCGCCGCCATGGGCACGGCCAGGTAGTAGGTCCAGCGTTCCTGAAACTCGCGGCCCTGGCGCGGGTCTTCTTCCATAATCCGCTGCAGGCGCGGGATGATGGGCACCAGCAGTTGCAGGATGATTTGGGCGGTGATGTAGGGGTAGACCCCCATGGCCAGCACCGAGAAGGTTGACACCGTGCCGCCCGACAGCAGGTCGAGCAGGCCCACCAACGTGCCGGCGCCGCCCGACCCGGCCTGCGACATGATCTGGGTCACGGCCTCGCGGTTCACCCCCGGGACGGGGATGTGCGCGGCCAGCCGGTAGATCAGCAGCAGTCCAAAGGTCAGCAGCAGCCGATTGCGGATGTCGGCGGCGGTCCACAGATAGCGCCAAGCGGATCGTTTCATGGATCAGGCCCTACTCGGCCGGAATGATTTCCACTTTGCCGCCGGCCGCTTCGACCTTGGCAATGGCGGCCTGCGTCGCCCGATGGACCTTGATGGTCAGCGGCTGGCTGATATCGCCACGGCCCAGCAGGGCCACCGGCATATCGCCGCCGCCCTTCAACAGCCCGGCCTCCGCCAGCACTTCCGGCGTGATCTCACTGTTGGCCGTGAAGATGTCCAGCCGGTCAACGTTGACCTCGGCGAACTCGATGCGGTGGATGTTGGTAAAGCCGCGCTTGAACGGCAAACTGCGGTAGAACGGCAGTTGGCCGCCCTGGCGATAGAGCGAGCCGCCCTTGCCCCGGCGGGCGCCCTCGCCCTTGGTACCGCGGCCGGCGGTCTTGCCTTGCCCGGCAGAAATACCCCGGCCCACGCGCTTCTTCTTCTGCTTGGAGCCAGGATTGGGAACGAGATCGTGTAGCTTCATGGATCGACCCTCTACGAAAAGCTCTAACTAACTAAGTTCTTCCACCGTTACCAGGTGCAGCACCTTGGCGATCATGCCGCGCAACTGCGGCGTATCGGGCTGCTCGACGACCTGGTGCAGGCGGCGCAGGCCCAGGCTGCGCACGGTGGCCTTATGGCGCTGCGAATAGCCCAGCGCGCTGCGCACCAGGGTAATGCGGATGGTCTTGGCCGGAGTATTACTGTTGGGGCTTGCCATTCTGCTTCCGATTCCAGAAAGGGGTAACCGATCGCACGTCTTTGCCGCGGCGGATGGCCTCGGCTTCGACGTTCTTGAGCTCGTTCAACGCTTTGATGGTGGCATAAACCACGTTCAGCACGTTGGCGCTGCCCATCGACTTGGT
>JAYUUW010000639.1:0-2756 GCA_043754665.1 Anaerolineales bacterium
CGGCTCTATGACAACGGCTGCGACCAACCGCCTAGTTTGTCACCACTGACGGTCAAGTTACAAAGTGAAATTTCAATAACGGCGGCCGGCGTCTTAGGCGTCGTGCTCCATGCGCTCGGCCAGCCAGTCTTCGCGGGTGGCCACGCGCTCAGGGTAGCGGCGGCTGCGCGCCAGAAAGCCGATGCCGTGTTTGGTCATGGGGTCTTGGTCGGTGGGCTGGTAGCGCAGATCGACACTCCAGCGCACGTGATCAGAATTATTCACCGTGGACATGTGCAGGCAGCGGTCGTTGAACAGCAGCGCGCCGCCGGCTTCCATGGGCAGCGCCACCACCCGCGCGCCGGCGGGCAGGTCGGCGGCGTCGGTTTCCAGGTACTCGGTGCTGGTGATCTGCTCGCGGTGAAAGGGCAGCAGGCGGCGCTGGTGCGTGCGCGGCATCAGATGCAGGCAGCCATTCTCCAGAGTCGTGGCCACCAGCGGAATCCACACGGTGATGACTGGGTTGGCGTTGGCCCCCGGCCAGTACGATTTGTCCTGATGCCACGGCACGGCGCCGGCCGCCACCTGGGGCACTTTGGGGCGCGTGTTGTAGACCGGGTTGGCAAACAACTCGCCGCCGATGAGCGACTCGACCGCGTCGAGGATGAGCGGGTTCATCATCAAGTCGTAGTAGCCCGGCAGGCGGTCGCGCCAGCCCCGGCCGTACTTTAGAAAATCCTGGTCGGTCAGGTGCGCGAACAGCGCCGCCAGCCGGGTCTTGAACGGCAGGTGTTCCAGCGTGTCGGTGATCAGCCCGGCGGCCAGCAGGTCAGCGGCGATGGCCGACACTTTGAATTCCATGGCCGCCTGCGCCGGGGCCAGATCGGCATCGGACAGCAGGCGCGGCAGCACCAAGTAGCCCTCCGTCTCATAAAATTCAACTTGGGCCGCCGTCAGGCTGCCGGCGAGAGTCGGTTCAGTGGACATGGTGCGCTCCTTTGCGTGCTGGGATTGTAACCGGGGAGACGGCTGAGTCAAATTGAAGCCGGGGGAAAGGGCGTTAGCCACGAATGAGCACGAAGGGGGAGAGTCGAGGGCCGGGGAGCTAGCCGAGGTTGGGTAGGGGTAGAGCCAATGGTCGCAGGAGCGGAGAGCCAGCGGGCTGCGGCAGACGAATTAGCACGAAGGGGTTTGGGGAGTGGCACGGGGATTGGCGAGTTCCAGCGCGACGCGGCACAGCGGGGCGAGTCAGACCAACTGACGCGCCCTTTGTGATTAACCGCCGCGCGCGACGACGATGCCGTGCGAGGCGGCCCAGGCCGGCAGGCTCTGGCGCTGGATGGCGGCGGCCATGAGGTCGGGGAAGAGGTCGGGTGTGCAGGCGAAGGCCGGGATGCCCAGCGCGGCGAGGCGGCCGGCCACGCCCTGATCAAAGCTCGGCGCGCCGTCGTCATTGAGGGCCAGCAGCACCACCACCTGCACGCCCGCGCCGGTCAGCGCGGCGGCGCGCTTGAGCAGCTCGTCGCGGTGGCCGCCTTCAAACAGGTCGCTGATGAGGAACAGAATGGTGTCGGCCGGGCGGCGCACCAGCGTTTGGCAGTAGCCCAGGGCGCGGTTGATGTCGGTGCCGCCGCCAAGCTGCGTGCCGAAGAGCAATTCCACCGGGTCCTGCAAGTCCTCAGTCAGGTCAACCACGGCCGTGTCGAAGACCACCACGCGCGTGGCCACGGCGGGCAGCGAGGCCAGCACCGCGCCGAACACCCCGGCGTAGACCACTGAGGCCGCCATCGAGCCGCTTTGGTCGACGCACAGGATTAGGTCGCGCAGCGCGCCGCGCTGGCGGCCGTAGCCCAGGCGCGTCTCGGGGATGAGGCTGTGATAGGCGGGCTGATAGTGTTTAAGATTGGCGCGGATGGTGCGCGGCCAGTCCATCTCATTGTAGCGCGGGCGGCGCTTGCGGGCGGCGCGGTTGAGCGCGCCCTGCACGGCCTGGCGGGTGGGCGCGCTCAGGCGGCGCTCCAGGTCGGCCACCACGCGGCGCACCACCTGGCGGGCGGTGGCTTTCGAGCGCTCGGGCATCACGCGGTTGAGCGCCAGCAGCGTGGCCGCCAGATGCACATCCGGCTCCACGGCGGCCAGCATCTCCGGCTCAAGCAGCATCTGGCGCAGGTTGAGGCGGTCGAGCGCGTCTTGCTGCATCACCTGCACCACGGCGCTCGGAAAATACTCGCGAATGTCGCCCAGCCAGCGCGCCACCGAGGGGGCCGAGGCCCCCAGCCCGCCGCTGCGCTCGGTGTCGTAGAGCGCGGCCAGGGCGCGGTCCATGGCCTGGTCGCGGTCGTGCAAGTGCAGGCCCAGGCCGTCGGCCTCGCCGCCGCCGAGGAGCAAGCGCCAGCGGCGCAGGCGTTCATCCACTTCGGGCAGATCGGGCAAGGCGGGCGTGGTCATTGGTCGAGTCCTAACAGGCGCGCTACCAATGGCAGCGCGGCGGCGGCGCGGGCCGCATCGAGCGCGGGCGCGGCCACGGCGGCGGCCACATCGGCGCGGCCCCGGCGGGCGCGTTCGCCCATCTGGCGGCGCTCGGCGGCGGCGAAGGCGGCAAAGGTGCGGCGCAAGAGCGGCAGCAGATGCGTGAAGGCATCGGGCGCGAGATCGGCCAGCCAGGTGTCGAGCACGGTCCACAGCGCGTCGTCGTGCAGCAGCAACAAGCCGCTGCCGCGCAGCAGACCTTCGACCCAGGCGGCCCCATGCGCGGGCGGCACGGCGGGCGAGAGCGC
>JAYUUW010000640.1:0-12701 GCA_043754665.1 Anaerolineales bacterium
CTGCGTTTTTTCGTCGGCTCTATGACAACGGCTGCGACTAAACAACTATTTCTGTCAACGCGGACTGTCAAGGTCTTAGTACTACTCCGAGACTTCACATGACTCCGAGATTTCGGTCTATGACTCCGAGACTTCGGAGAATCAGCGTTTTGGGCGTCGGCGCTTGTGGCGAACGAGCGTGCGCTGGCGATGTGAGCGGTAGGCGGCGTGATTGCGCCGCTGACGGTAGTGGATCAAGGCGCCCAGGTCGAGCAAATGGCCGCTGTGTTGGGCGATGGCGCTGGCAATCAACTGGCGTGCTTGGGCCGTGGTGAGCGCCGGACTTTTTTTTGAACACCAGGCGCAAACGCATCAGGAACAGATGGGCCTGAAACGATTGCAACATGTGATGATGCCACCCCAGCCAACTGCGGGTCTCATAATGGTCTTGCCCGACTTCCCCTTTGCCTTCTTCCAGCGCGGTCTCAATCGGCCAGCGCAAACCCGTCACGCGCACGAGTTCCGCCGGCGGGCAGTGGGAGGGCGCGTTGCTGAGGTAGCACTTGATCTCCGTCGGGTCGGCCAGGGCGCGGCGAAAGGTCGCCCACACGCGTGGACCGGGCAAGCTGTTGCGCACGGCCGTCACGCGCGCAAACGCAAAGTCGGCCTCGATGGGACCTCGGCTGCCTTCCTTAATCGTCCGGCGCTGCCAAGCCGAACGCGGCAACTGGGTTGCCAGCGCGCGCAATTCCAACGGTCGCGGCGCACTGGGGGCCACGCGTGGGTGCAGGCGCGGCCGACTGAGCAGACCGGGTCCCGGCGGCTGAACCGGCGGCGTGCGCAACCAGACACGGGTGTTGACGGGCACTTCCACCTGGTACCACGTGCCCGTATCCGCAATTCCGTCCAAAAAGGCCGGGATTTCGCCAAAATGCTCGTCGGCCGTGACCCAGCGGAAGGGCAGCGCGCCGTGCTCAAGCATCTCCGTCAGCATCGTCAGCGCGATATCCGTCTCGCCTTGAAAATGAAGATCGGCCGGCAGCCCACATGTCTTGCGGCGCGCCCGATAGTCGTCGCCGAACCAGCGCTGCGGCACAAACATGCGCCCATCGACGAAGGCGTAGCCTCGCGCGCTGGTATAGACGGCAAAGACCCCTTCCTGGCAGTTGGCAATCTTGCCCAACGCGCCGCAGTACTGTGGCGCGACCCCGGCCGAATGCGTCCCCTGCTTGGGAAAGCCGCTGCCATCGAAGATCAAGACTGCATCCGACTCGCCCAGCCAGCCACCAACCAACTGTTGCAGACGCTCACGTTTCGGGCGCACGTCCCAGCCACTCTGGCCAATAAACTGTTGCAGCCCGCGCATAGCCTTTTCATCCGGCCCTTTCAAAGCCAGCACCATCGGCTCAATCGTCTTGCGCTCCAGATTGGCCAGTTGGCCGCACAGATAGAACGCCGACCAATCCCGCTGCTCACGGCGCGGCCACACCTCGGACCACAATCGCAGGTAAGCCACCAATTCGTCCGCGCTCGCGTCAATATCTTGCTGAGTCAACGCCCGCCCCACTGCTTGTCCGCTCGCCGGCGGCTGCCCTGGCTTTCGCCGCGCCTGACCAGTTCGCTTGCTTTTCATGGCGACCTCCTTCGCTCGGATGCCGCCACGGAGTGTAATCTTAAAGTCTCGGAGTCATAAACCGAAGTCTCGGAGTAATGCGAAGTCTCGTAGTCATATTAGCTGAAGACTCAATTAGCGCCATCACAGGTGTCACGGCGGGCGGGCGCGCCACAATCGCCGTCATCAACGTCACAGGTTTCACGGCGGCCAGTTGCCCCGGCCTCCTATCGCAGCCAGCCACTTCCGCGCAGACAGTCGCCTGCCGTCGCCCGCCTGCCGGATTTGTCATTCCGAAGCGCGCATGGCGCTGCGCGCCAGCCCCCAATGTAGAAACGCGCTCGGTCCCGACTCAACCGCCGGCACCGTAGGGCCGTTCGCGAGAACGGCCGCCGCTCGCTATCACACGAGTTTTGTTTCTGAGCAAGCCGGCCTCAGGCGGTGGACCTTGCGCTCCGCTCGGGCCGGTGACGCGAAGCGTCTCGACCGGTTGCGACGCAGCCAAGATTCTGAGCGCGTCCCACGGAGGCCACCATGGCTCTCGCCCCCAGCTTGAAATCCGCCGCTTGCATGTAGAGCAATTGATTCTTATAAATATGGCTATGGCTATATCATCTGTCCATGCCGCGCTGGCACTCTTCCATCTCGTTTGCCCTGCGCTCAACGGCTGTGTTCCGCGTCCATCGGTGACGGCGATGTCAGACGTGACACTTGCGCGAGCACTAAAGCAGGTTCCAGGTGACTGTACAGCGCTCGCATGGGTAGCGCGTCTCGGGCGTTCTCGCGAACGCCCCTACGAGAACCGTTTTAGCATGGCTCACGGCGAAGCGCTCTATGGGGCGAAATACTCAACCTGGATCGCCGCCGGGTCGCCGCCGGCCTCGGCGTAGGCCGCCCAGAAGTCCGCGCTGGTGGCGAGGCGGCCAGATTGCGCTTGGGCATAGGCCCGCAGAAACGCCATGAAGCGGTCTTCACCGAGCGCGGTGTGCATGGCCCGCAGCATCTGCGCGCCGCGCAAGTACACCGCATCCACATAGCCGCGAAAGTCGCCGTAAGCGTAGATGGTGCTGTTCACCGCGCCCTGCGGCGCAAACCAGTCGACGCGAAACGCCCACCACCAGTCGAGCGCGGCCGGGTGGACGCGGGCGAGGAACAGCAGCTCGGAGTAGGTCGCCAGGGCCTCGTCGAGCCACGGCTCGCCGGCCTGGTCGTTGCCGACCTGCGTGTGCCACCACTGATGCGCCGCCTCGTGCGCGCTGATGATGGTCAGCAGGTTGCGCGGCGTGCCGTCGTACTCGGTGTAGTAGCCCGCGCCCACAAAGCTCAGGCCGGAATACTCCATGCCGTCGTAAAAATCGCCCTCCACCTGCACGAACTGCGCAAACGGATACGGCCCAAAGAGCGCGGCGTAGGTGTCAATCGCCGCCGCCGCCGTGGTGAGCGCCGCCTGCCCGGCCGCCGCGTGCTCCGGCAGGTAGACCGAGGTCACAGTGATGCCGCCCGCCGTCTGCACGGTGGCGGTGTGCATGGCGGTGCTGACCACATAGGCCACAAAGCGCCCGCCGCTGAGCGTGAAGCACCAGGCCGGCGCGCAAGGGTGCGGCGCGCCGCTGCCCACGACGAACGGCGCTGTATCAGCGCCCGTCGCGGCGATCTGCACGGTGTAATCGGCATAGGGCGTGCTGGCATACTCGCCCAGCGCCGAGGGCTCGGGCGTCAGCCAGGCCCCGTTGAGGTAGGGGGCCAGAGCAGGGTACCAATCGCCGAGGTTGGTTTGGCGGGTGGTCCAGCCCAGCGTGCCGCGCCAGCCCCACGCGCCGGGGTTCACGCCCGCCAGCCGCAAGGTGTAGGCGAAGGAGACCGTCACGGGCGAGTCAGGGGGCAGACCGTTCGGCAGCGGCACACTGACCCACACGCCGACGAAGGTGGGCGCAGCCGCTTGGCCGTTCACGGTAGCTTGCAGCGGCCCGTCGAGCGTGGCCGATTGCAGGGGATTGAAGTTGAAGGCGGCGCTGTGTGGCTCAGGCGGCACAAAGCGCACACTGGCCGTCACCGCCACCGTATGCGCGAAGAGGTCAACTGTGGCGCTGAGGGCATACGCCGGGCGCACCGCCGCTGGTTCGGGTTCAGTCGTGCCGCTAGGAGCCGCCGTGTGGGTCGCGGCCCCGGTGGCGGGCGGCGGCGTGACGCTGGGCGCGGGCGTTGCCAATGCCGCCGTCACCGTCGCGGCGGGCGTGAGCGCGGGTAGCGGCGCGGGTGTCGCCGGCTGGCCGCTCTGGCAGGCCGCCAGCGCCAATGCCAGCAACCCGCCGCCGCACCGCCGCCAAACCTGCCACATGGTCGGCTGCTACCCGGCCAGCGCGGTGGCGATAAGGCCGCGCAGCAGCGTCGCCGCCACCGGGTCGGCCCCCGGCGCGTCGCGCAACAGGCGGAAGGTGGTGACGAGCAGTTGGCCCGCGCCCGTGGGCAGCGTGGCGATGAGGGCCACCGGCTTGTGCACCCAGCCCAGCAGCAGCCCGGCCGGCACGTGCGTCTCGAAGTCCAGCGGCATCAGCCCGGCCACCACGTACTCGGGGATCACCCGGTCAAAGCTGTGGTCGAGCAGCGGGCCACCGGGCAGCGCCGCAAAAACGCCATCGCGCCGCACCCAGGCGAAGGACGACGCCCAGTCCCCCGCCCACAGCGAGCCGGCCCGCGCCACCAGCCGCACACCGTCGAGCGTTTCGGCCAGCACGCCGACGCCCTCGGCCAGCAGCACCAGCCGCGCCCCGGCCCGCACCGCCTGGCGCAGCGCGGGCGTCAAGGCGGTCGCCACGAGCACATCGGCCTTGTCCGCAGTATCGCTCACCGTGTAGCCCAGGCCGCGCAGGTGGCCGGCCAGAGGCACGCTGTCGGCCCAGAGCGTCACGGCCGCGTCGGGGGCGGCGGGGCGCGGCAGCAGTGAGAGATCGAGATAGCTGCGCGCCACCGTGCGGCCGTCGCGGGCCTGCACTTCCAGTTCCAGTCGCTGCACGGTCGCGGCCGTCACAGCCGGGGCAGTGAGCGCCAGCGCGCCCACGTCAATGGCCGCGCCCGCCGTCAGGGTGGCCAATGGCCGCATGCCATCGCCGCCGGGCCAGCGCCACACGAGCGTGGCACCCGTCAGCACCGCGCCCATGCCGTGCGACACCGTCACCTCCACGTTAATCGCCTCCCTGGCCCAGTAGGCCGTGCGCGTCCAGCCGGGGGTGATGGTCGTATCCGCGTTCAGGTCGGCCAGCCGGTCGAAGAAGGCCTTGGGGCGGCGCTCCATATCGAGCAGGCCGTTGCACTCCCAATGCACGTCGGTGAACTCGGTGACCACGTAGCCCACGATGCTGGCGTGGCGGCGCATGGCCTCGATCTGGTATTTGAGCGCGGCGTACTCGTGCCACTGGGTGGCGATGATGAAGGCCTCCCAACTGCCGAAGACCGCCGCCAGCCCCCAGCGCCGAAAGCGAGCCTGCACGCCATGCGGATAGACGATACCTTCGCCCCACTCCAGCCCGGTTTCGAACCACCACGGTTCGCGGCCGGCGGCGTCGCGCAGGGCGTTGGCGTCAGGCAAGCCCCAGTTGCCGAACTCAGACACCAGCAGCGGCTCGCGGCCGGTGCGCACGGCGTCGCCATGCGGGCTGTAGGTCCAGGCCGGGCGCGTGGCGTACTCGTCCACAAACTTGTCCCACCGTTCGCGGTGGTCGGGCAGCGCGGCGTAGTAGTGAAAGTCGTCCAGGTCGCTCTCAACATGGAAGTTGGGTTCGCAAGCGGAGTTGTCGACCACCAGGCGCGTGGGGTCGAGCGCCTTCAGCCAGTGGTAGGCCTGCTGGAGCCAGGCGCGGTGGCCGGCGTCGTCCTTCAGGTCAAGCCCCCAGCCCTCGTTGATGACGGTCCAGATGATGATGCTGGGGTGATGGTGGTCGCGGGCCACGATGCCGGTGAGCGTGGCGTAGGCCAGCGCGCCCACGGCCGGCGTGAAGTGCCGCCAGTTGGGCAACTCGGCCCAAATCAGCACGCCCAGCCGGTCGGCCGCTTCCAGGTAGGCCGGGTCGGCCACTTTGATATGGCAGCGCAGGCAGTTGAGGCCCATGGCCTTGGCCTGGCGCATTTCGTCTTCGAGGAAAGCCACCGAGGGCGGCGTGTAGAAGGTGCCGGGGTAATAGTCCTGGTCGAGCGCGCCGCGCAGGTACAGCCGCTCGCCGTTCAGGTACAGCGCGCCGTCCTTGGCCGCGATAGTGCAGAAGCCAAAAGTCTGCGCCGCTTCGTCGGTGAGCGCCGCGCCCGCGTACAGCGCGGTTGTGAGTTGATACAGGTTAGGCGCGTCCGGCGACCACCACTGAGCGTCCGGCACGGTCAGCACGGCCTCGGCGGTGACAGCGCCTGCCGCCAGTGGCACAGCGACCTCGGCGGCCAATGCGCCATCGGGCGTGCGCACCTGCACGACCACGCGCTGACTCGCGACGGCCGGCGCGGAGAGCGCCAGCGTGGCTGTCACGCGCCCGGCCTCCGGCGCAACGCTGAGCGTGATGGCCTGCACATGCACCGGGGCGCGCCGCTCGAGCCAAACGGCCTGCCACAGCCCGCCCATGGCACCGTACCAGCTTTGCTTGCCGTGCGGCACTTCGGAAAAGGGCGGCAGCGGAGGCTGTGTGGCGTCGCCAGGGTCGAGCACGCGCACGCGCACGGTATTCTCCGCGCCGGGGCGCAGGCTGGCGCTCACGTCGAACTCGAAGGGCAGGTAGCCGCCCTCGTGCGCACCCACGCGCTGGTCGTTCACCCACACCTCGGCGCTGTAGTCCACCGCGCCGAAGTGCAAAATGGCGGCGCTGCCCACCCACTCGGCCGGCACGGCGAACGGGCGCTGGTAAGTGGCCGCGCCGGGCTTCTCAGCCAAGTCGGCAAACTGCGCTTGCCACGCCCCCGGCACGGTGATGGTGCGTACCGCGTTGGGCGGGTCGGTGTCGATGTGAAAGTCCCACGGGCCGTTGAGCGAAAGGCGGTGTCGGGTCATAGGTCCAGTCGGGAAACGCTAGTCGAGTTGGCGGATGGAAGGGTGCATGAGCGCCAGCAGGGCCACCAGCGCAGTGAAGCCCCCGCTGATGATAAAGACCGCCGGCGCGCCGAGCGCGCCCGTGGCCCAGCCGGCCAGCGCGAAGCCCACCGGCAGCAGGCCAAACGAGCCGGCCGCGTCGATGCTGACCACGCGGCCCAACTGCTCGTTGGGCACCTTCTCTTGCAGCAGGCTGAGCCAGGCCAAGTGCCCGGCCTCCAGCGCCGCGCCGTTGATGAGCGCCGCCAGCAGCAGCACCCACAGCGGCGGCGTGAGCCCGAACAGGCCCAGCATCACGGCGGCCAGCGCGGTGGTGGCGTGCACCATCAGCCCCCGGCGGCGCAGGTGGGTTAGGCGGCCCAGCCACAGGCCGCTGAACACGAAGCCGATGGGGAAGACGGCGTAGATCAGGCCGAGCGTGTCGACCCCGGCGTGCAGATTGCCGCTCACCAGGAACGGCATGGAGACGCTGTAGGGGCCGGACAGGGTGACGTTGGTGAGCGCGAAGATGAGGATGCTGATCCACAGCCAGGGCGTGCCGAGCACGGTGGTGAAGCCCTCGCGCAGGTCGCGCAGGGGGCTGGGCGCACCGGCGGCGCGAGCCGGGCGCGGAATGGCGGCCAGCAGCAGCGGCGCGAGCAGCAGGCCCGAGAACACGAACGACAGGCCGTTGATGAAGAACGCGCCCGACGTGCCGAACTGGTGAATGAGGAACGCCCCCAGCGCCGGCCCGCCGACGCGGCCCAGGTTGGTGCTCATGCTGGTCAGCGAATTGGCGCTGGGCAAATCTTCTACCGGCACCAACTGCGGCAGCAGCGCGGCGTAGGCGGGCTGAAAGAAGGCATCGACCAGGCCGAACAGCAGGCTGGCGCAAAAGATGTGCCAGACCTCCAGCCGGTCGGCGTAGGCCAGCGCCGCGACCGACAGCGCCACCACGGCCCGCACGCCGTCGGAGCCGAGCATGAGCCACAGGCGCGGCAGCCGGTCGACCACCAGACCGCCGACCAGCGAGAACAGCACCGACGGCGTGATGGCGAAGATGAGCACCAGGCTCATGGTCGCGGCCGAGCCGGTCTTTTGCAGCACCCACCAGGCCAGGGCGATTTCGTACACAAAGTCGCCCACGCGCGAGAGCGTTTGGCCGCCCCACAACAGGGCGAACGGGCGATGGCGGAGGGAACGAAAGAGTGCCAAGGAGAGCAAAGAGAAAGAGAAGAAGAAAAAGAAAGAGTTAGGGCAAACGCTGCGAGTTGGTCGAGTGACTCGAACCAATCAACTCCGACTTCTGACTTCTGACCTCTGACATCTACAACACGCCCGCGACATCCAGCCGATAGAAAGCAACGGCCGTGCCGCCCATGACCTTGGCCTCGGCGGCTGGGCTGCGGCGGCGCAGGTAGTCGCGCACCAGACTGACGACCTCGGCGTAGTCGGCGGCCAGGGTGCAGACCGGCCAGTCGGAGCCGAACATCAGCCGGTCGGGGCCGAAGGCCTCGAACACCACGTCGAGGTAGCGCGTGAAGTCGGCCGGCTGCCAGGCGCGCCACGCCGCCTCGGTGACCAGGCCCGAGACCTTGCACAGCACGTGCTTGTGGCGGGCCAGGGCGCGCAAGTCTTTGTCCCACGGCGCAAGGGTGCCGGCCTTGATAAAGGGTTTGGCGAGGTGGTCGAGCACAAAGCGCTGCTTGGGAAACAACTGCACCAACTCGCGCGCCACGCGCAGGTGCTTGGGGTAGAGCAGCAGGTCGTAGGTCAGGTCAAAATCGGCCAGCAGCGCCAGGCCGCGCCGGAACTCGGGCCGCAGCAGGAAGTCATCATCGGGCTCGTCGTGCACGATGTGGCGGATGCCCACGAGCTTGGGGTGGCGGGCATACAGCGCCAAGTGCTCGCGCACATCGGATGAGCGCAGATCCACCCACCCCACCACGCCGAGGATGAACGGGTTGGCGTCGGCCAGCGCCAGCAGCCACTCGGTCTCGTGCAGGCTTTGGGCGGCCTGCACCGCCACGGTGCCGTGCACGCCGTTGGCCTGCAGCAGCGGCCACAGGTCGGCGGGCAGGTAGTCGTGCTTGAGCACGCCCATGGCCGCAGTCATCCAGCTATGCGCGGCGGGATTGTATTGCCAGAAGTGTTGGTGGGAGTCGATGTTCACCGCAGCCTCGGAGGGTCGATGGGGTGGCGGCCGATGTGCGGCCCATTATCCGCACAGACGCGGCGAACGGCAAACGCCTTTGACCCAGAAGGGTGGCCGCCTTTGATCCCGGCGACTGAAGTCGCGGCTACACATGGCGAAACCCGCCTACGCGGGTTGGGAGGGCAACGCCGCAATTGCCGCTGCGACCAATAATCCCGGAGGCACCCGACAGCCGGCCCTATCCGAACGGCACCAGCCACTCGGCCGGCAGGTCGAGGCCGAAGCCGGGGGCGTCGTTGGGCAGCAGCCGGCCGTTGTGGGGCAGCGCCTGGCCCGGCAAGTGGCCGGCTTGCTCCAGCGGCTCACCGGGCTGGCTACCTACAAAGAACTCGCACAACTGGCTGGCGCGCGAGGCGTAGCTGAAATGGTGGCCGAAGACGTTGTTGCCGCCGCCGTGCAGGATGACGCGCATGCCGGCCGCCTGCGCCAGGCCGGCGATCTTCCAGCAGGCGCTCAGGCCGCCGCACCAGGCAATGTCGGGCTGGAGGATGTCGACCACGTGGTGGCTGGCCGCCCACTGAAACGGAAAGGTGGTGTACCAATGCTCGCCGGTCGCGAGCGTTTGCCAGGGCAGGCGCTCGCGCAGGGCGACGTGCGCGTCGAAGTCTTCGGGGATGAGGCACTCTTCCATCCAGGTGAGGCGGTAGGGGCGCAGCCGTTCGGCCAACTGCACGGCGTATTCCACGTCGAAGGCCATCCAGCAGTCGAGCATTAGGTCGCAGTCGTCGCCGATGGTGGCGCGGGCCTGGGCCACAAATTCTTCGTTCTTGCGCAGGCCGGTCAGGCCATCGGCGGGGCCATAGGGGCAGGCCAGCTTGAAGGCGCGGAAGCCGAGTTCCAAGTACCAGTCCACATCGTTGCCGGTGGCGTAGCACACCAGCGGCTCGCGCCCGCCGCCGCCCAGCAGTTCGTAGACCGGCTGGCCATAGACCTTGCCGCGCGCGTCCCACAGGGCCAGGTCGATGCCGCTGACGGCGTAAGAGGCCAGCCCGGTGGCGCCAAACACCACCGACATACGGCGGAGCATATCGGATAGGTGCTCCACGGCCAGGCCGTTTTCGCCCAGCAGGCGCGGCGCAAAGAAGTCGTCGATCAGCGCGGCGGTGGCGCGGCCGTGGTGGGTCATGCCCAGGCCGGTGGTGCCGTCTTCCAGGGTCACTTCGACCCAGGTCTCCTCGAAGCTGGGCAGCCAGCGGTTGCGGTGCGGCTTGAAGCGCGGGAAGCCCGACAGCGGGTTGGCGACCTCAGCATCCTGCCACCACGAGCGGCGGGTCGGCGGCGTGGCCGGGGAGTGCGGCGGGCGATTGAGCTTCACGGCGCGGAGAGCGGTGATTTTCATGGCTGGTTCTCAGGGATGAAAGGGGAAGTCACCGGACCATTTTGGTCTTTGGCGAGATTCCTCACCGGCCCGCGGGGAGCGTAAGGTCCAACGGCCCGAGGCCGGGTTCGGAATGACAAATCCGGCGGGGTGGTGACGGCAAACGGCCGTTTGGGCCGAGTGGGATGGGGCAGCGCTCCATCGCATATTCGGAATGACAAATCCGGCCAGTTGGTGACGGCAGGCGGCCGTTTGGGCCGAGTGGGATGGGGCAGCACTCCATCGCATATTCGGAACGACAAATCCGGCGGGCAGGTGACGGCGCGCGGCTGTTTCTGCCTGGGGTGATCGGGATGATTGGCTCCAGCGACGGGCGCGCTTACGGCACCAGCAGCACTTTGGAGACGGCCCCGGGCGCGTCGATGAGGCGGTCGAACCAGTGGCCGCCTTCGGACAGCGGCGCTTCGATGATCCAGGGGTCGAGCGTGAGCCGCCCGGCCGCCAACTGCCCCAGCGCAGCGGCAAAGTTGGCGGGTGAGTAGGCGAAGCTGCCGCGCACCACGATCTCGCGCCGGATGATCTCGGCGGCGGGCATGACGCTGCTCTCCTCGTGCAGTCCGCTGAGGATGACCGTGCCGCCCGAGCGCGTGGCCGAGACACAATTGGCCCGCGTGATGGCCGCACCCACGGCATCGAGCGACACCGGCACGCCAACGCCACCGGTCGCGGCGCGCACCACCTGCGGCACATTGGCCGTGCGCGGGTCGAGCGGCTCGCCGCCCAGCGCCGCGCCCATGGCCAGCCGTTCGGCGTCGAGGTCGGCAATGAAGACCGGCCCAGCCCCGAGCGCGCGCAGCACCTGGAGCGCCAGCAGGCCAATCGGCCCCGCGCCGATGATGAGGGCGGCCTCGCCTTTAACATCGCCCGCCAGCTCGCCGATGCGCACTGCCACAGCGGCGGGCTCGGTCAGCGCCCCAATGCGCGGCGACATACCGGCCGGCAGCGGGGCAATGACGTTGATGGGCGCGGTGACGTACTGGGCATACGCGCCGGGGCGGTGCGCACCGATGAGCTTGCGGTTGGCGCACAACTGGTTCTCGCCGCGTTGGCACCACAGGCACGTGCCGCAATAAGTCAGCGGGTTGGCGGTGACCATTTGGCCGAGCGTGAGTTCGGGATGCTGGGCGGCGGCCTCCGCGCCCAGCGCCACCAGCTCGCCGGCGAATTCGTGGCCCATGACCAGCGGCGGCACGCGCAGGGCGTTGTGGCCCAGGTAGCCGCTCAACTCGGAGCCGCAGATGCCCACGTAGACCACCCGCACCAGGGCCTCCCCGGGCTGCGGCGTGGGCTGATTTTGTTCCCGCATGGTCATGACGCGCGGGGCTTCCCAAACGAGGCTGTGCATGGCGTGTTCCTTTACGCGAAGGCTGGCAGTCGGGCGGGCTCAGTCGCCGCGCATGACACGCCCGCCGTCAACGACGTAGAGCTGGCCGGTGATGAAGGAGGCCTCGTCGGAGGCCAGAAAGACGATAAGAGCGGCCACTTCTTCGGGCCGGCCGGGCCGCCCGAGCGGGTGCGCGCCGTTGACGTCAGCCCATAGCGCGTCGCGGTTGGGCGCGGCTTCGAAGGCTGCCAGGTTGGCGGGGGTCATGATGGTGCCGGGGGCGACGGCGTTGATGCGGATGCCCTGCGGCGCGTACTCCACGGCGGCCTGCTGGGTGAGCGCGTTGATGCCGCCCTTGCTGGCGGCATAGGCCGCCCAACTGCGCAGGCCCACCAGCGCCTGCACCGAGCTGACGCTGATGATGCTGCCGCCGCCGGTGCGCAGCATAGCCGGGATGGCGAACTTCATGCCGCGCCACACGCCGGTGAGGTTGACATCGAGCGTCCGGTTCCAGTCGGCCTCGGTCATTTCGACCACCGTGCCAGGGATCATCACGGCGGCGTTGTTGATGAGGATGTCGAGCCGGCCCCACTGCGCCACGGCGGCGGCCACCATCTGCTCCACCTCGGCCGCCACCGCCACATCGGCGCGCTGAAACGCGGCCTGCCCGCCGGCGGTGGTGATCTCGGCCACCACAGCCGGGCCGCGCTCGGCGTCGCGGTCGGCCACCAGCACAGCCGCGCCCTCGGCCGCCAGGGCCAGCGCCGTAGACTGACCAATGCCGTTGGCCGCGCCGGTGACGATGGCCGTCTTGCCTGCAAGTCGGTTCATGATGGGGGGTGATCCTTCGGGCGAGTGAGACACACAGTGAGGCCGCCCCAGACACAGCGGGCGGCCTCACCAGACGGGCGTTGCGCCCCGGCAGCTTAAGCGCACACCGGGCTGTCGGCGTTCCAGCGGTTAAAGAAGGTGGTGTTGGCGTGCGCGAGCTGATAGCGCGTTTCGAACCACAGGCGCTGCCACTCGGCGGCATCGCGCAGTTCGGTGTCGGGCTGGGCGCGGCTGCGCGCCACGAAACCAGGGAAGAAGCCCCGGCCGGTGGGCTGGCCGATGGGGTTGTAGCGCAGGTCGTAGCTCCAGCGGATGTTG
>JAYUUW010000641.1:0-7084 GCA_043754665.1 Anaerolineales bacterium
GTGGCCCTCACCCGCGCCCGCGTGCAGGAGGTCGCCCACGCCTTCGCCGGCCTGCCGCTCCTGCGCCAGCGCGAGAAGGTCGTCGAGACTCTCAGCGGCGACCTGCTCACCGACTACACCACCGCCGTCAAGCGCCACCTGCAAGCCATGACCGACGACGGCGATCACCTCCGCCAGCGCCAGCGCGAGCTAGAACTGGAAGCCGCCCGCCTCGACGACTACGCTGCCTACGCCCGCGATGTCATCGACCTGGACCTGGAAGACCATCACGCCGTGGCCGGGCTAGAGCAGGGGGCTGAGGCGGTCCGCGCGCTGGCCGCGCACTACGGCCGCCAGGGTGAGCGCCTCGTCCTGCGCGCCGCCCGCCTCAAAGACGAGGGCGCCGCCCGCCAGCCGCGCCCCGAAGTCCGCGCCGCCCTGCTGGCCGCCCTCGCCGCCGCGCTCGATACCGTGTGGCCCGCCCTCGACCCCGTCGCGGCCTACACCCAAATGCTCAACGACCTGCCGCTCCTCGCCAAGGTTGGGCGCGGTCTGCTCACCACCGATGAGCTCGAGTTGCTGCATCGCGGCGCGCCCACCGCCGGCGAGGTGCTCGACGCCGCCGACCTGCCTGCGCTGGCCTACCTGCACGCCCACGCCCACGGCATCCCTGTGCCGGTTTACGATCACATCATCGTCGACGAGGCCCAAGACGCGGCCCCGCTCTACTACGCCCTGCTGCGCCGCCTGTCGCGCGGCGGCTCGCTCACCCTGCTGGGCGATCTGGCCCAGGGCGTTTACAGCTATCGCGGCCTCAGCGACTGGGATGAAGTGCGCCAGGTGTTTGACGGCCTGCCCTACACCTATGCCGAGGCCAGCGAGAGCTACCGCAGCACCCACGAGATCATCAGCTTCTCCAACCGCATTCTCGAACTGCTGGCCCCGCCCGGCCAGCCGCCACGCCTCGCCATCCCCTTCGAGCGGCACGGCGCGCCGGTCGCGCTGCACCGCCTCGGCCGCACCCACGAACTGCTGCCCGCCATCCTCGTCACCCTGCGCGATCTGCACGCCCTGGGTTACCAGAACATCGCCCTCATCGCCAAGCGCGCCGACCGGGCCGCCGCCCTCGCCAAGCAGGTGGCCGCCGAGTTGGGCCAGCCGGTGCAGTTGGCCGTTGAGATTCGTGATGCCTACAACGGCGGCCTGGTCGCCATTCCCGTCCACCTGGCCAAGGGCATGGAGTTCGAAGCCGTCCTCCTGGTCGACGCTAACGAGGCCGACTACGCCGCCACTGAGTTCGACGGCCGCCTGCTCTATGTCGCCGCCACCCGTGCCCTGCACGCCCTGCACCTCTTCGCCGTCGGCCGCCCTAACGCCTACCTCGACCTCGCCGCCGCCTAAGTCAGGCGTGCTGCCCAGCCCCCGAGGTAGAAACGGGGCTCCCGCCACCGCAACTCATCGAATTCCTTGTCATTCCGAATATGCGATGGGGCGGTGCCCCATCCCTCCAGGCACAAACGGGCCGGTGGTCATCGCCACCAATGAAATCAATGTCACCCCGAACCCCGCCTCAGGCCGCCTAACCTGGCGCTGCCTTGGGGCGGGTGAGGGGTCTCACCTTGATTCTCCTTGTGCCACCGTCGGCCAGCCTCAAGTCTCTGAGCAACCCAGCCTCAGGCCGGTGGACCTAGCGCTCCCTTCGGGCCGGTGACGCGAAGCGTCTCGGCCCAGACCACCTTGGCCCTACGACCTTCCTCGTCCGCCCTCCGGTCAGGGTAGAATAGAGCCAGAGGACGCTGCTGATGGCTTTGGTATTCACGCCCGCCCCCCCACCGGGCGCGCTGTTCGAACCGACCCCCACCGACACCCTGCCCGACCGCTTTGAACGGCAGGCCGCCCTGTACCCCGATCACTGGGCGGTCCGTTCCACCGCCGGCGCGCTCACCTACCGCGCCCTCGATCAGGCCGCTAACCGCATCGCCCACGCCCTCCTCGAACGTCTCGGCCCTGGGCCGGGCATGGTCGGCGTGCTCATCGATCCCAGCGCCACGGCCGTCGCCGCGCTGGTCGGCCTGCTCAAAGCCGGCAAGACCTGGGTGCCGCTCGACCCGGCCGTGCCGCCCGCGCGCCTCAACCTCATCCTGGCCGACAGCACCCTCGCCCTGCTACTCCACGATGCGCCCACGGCCGCCCTCGCCGCCGCGCTCGATGGTCCCGCGCCGCGCCTGGACCTCGCCGACTTGGCCGCCGGCTACCCGGCCACGCCGCCCGCTCGCGCCCTCACCCCCGACGCGCTGGCCTTCCTGCTCTACACCTCCGGCTCCACCGGCCGGCCCAAGGGCGTGCTGCAAACCCACGCCAACATCCTGCACGCCATCGCCGCGCACACCGCCGCTCTAGCGCTTGGACCCGCCGACCGCTTCATCCTGCTGACCCCCTTCAGCCACCTCACCGGCTGCACCGCCACCATGCGGGCGCTGCTCAACGGCGGCGCGGTCATTCCCTATGCCCTGGCGCGCACCGGCCTGCCGGGCCTCACCCGCCTCATGCAGGCCGAGGGCATCACCATCTACCAGTCGGTGCCGAGCGTCTATCGGCGCTGGGTCGGCACCCTGCGCGGCGGCGAGACCTTCCCGGCCCTGCGCGTCGTCCACCTCGGCGGCGAGGCCGTCAGCCGCAATGATGTCACCCTCTTCCGCCGCCACTTTGGCCCGCCTACGCGCCTGCTGCACAACCTCGGCTCCACCGAGGCTTACTCCTACCGCCAGATGTTCATCGCGCCCGACCTGGCGCTGGCCGACAGCCTCGTGCCCGTGGGCTACGCCATCCCCGGCAAAGAAGTGCTGGTGGTCGATGCGGCTGGGCAGCCGGTGCCCGCCGGGCAGGTAGGCGAGATCGTCGTCAAGAGCGCCTATCTCTCCCCCGGCTACTGGCAGCGGCCCGACCTCACCGCCGCCGCCTTCACGCCCGTGCCGGGTGAGCCGGGGGTCCGCCTCTTCCGCACCGGCGACCTCGGCCGCCTGCTGCCCGATGGCTGCCTGTTCCACCTCGGCCGCCAAGATGCCCAGGTGAAGATCCGTGGCCAGCGCATTGAAATCGGCGAGGTCGAGGTGGCCCTGCAAGAGCACCCCAACGTGCGCGAGGTGGCCGTGCTGGCCGTGCCGCGCGCCGACGGCCACGCTCTGGCCGCCTACTTGGCTCCGCACACGCTGCCCGGCCCCAGCCTGCCCGAACTGCACGCCTTCCTCAGCCAGTGCCTGCCGGAGGTCTTCATCCCCACCAGCCTGGTGGTGCTGCCGGCGCTGCCCTATCTGCCCAACGGCAAGCTCGACCGGCGCGCCCTGGCCGAAGCCGCCGCTGCGCCACTGGTCCCCGCCACCCCGGTCGACGCGCCGCAGACCCCCACCGAGGCGGCGCTGCTCCCGCTGTGGTGCGCCGCGCTCGACCTGCCGGCCGTGGGGCGGCACGCCCACTTCTTCGAGCTGGGCGGGCACTCGCTGGCTGCTATTAGCCTGTTCAGCCAAATCGAACTGGTGTTGGGCCTTAAGCTGCCGGTGAGCTTGTTGGCGCAGCACCCCACGCTGGCGCAACTGGCCGCCGTGCTCGACCAGCCCGCCGCCGAGTCGCTGCTGGTGCCGCTGCACCCCGCCGGCCTGCGCCCGCCCTTCTTCTGCGTGCACGATGTGGGCGGCAGCATTGGGCGCTTTGCGCAGTTGGCCGAACTGCTCGGCGCGGACCAGCCCTTCTACGCGCTGCGCGGGCGCGGCCAGGAGGGCGAGGCCCCGCCCGAGGACAACCTGGAAACCATGGCCGCCGACTATCTGGCCCTGGTGCGCCAGGTGCAGCCGCATGGCCCGTATTACCTGGGCGGCTATTGCCTGGGCGGCGTGGTGGCTTTTGAGATGGGCCGGCAGTTGCGCGCCGCCGGCGAGCCGGTGGCCCTGGTCGCCATCTTTGAGGGCTACGCGCCGCTGCGCACCATGCCCGCCATCCCCTTCTGGTCGCCGCGCAAGTGGCCGGCCATGCTGCGCAACCTGCCCGGCTGGGTGGCCGACCACCTCGACCTCGGCCCGCGCTACACCTGGGACCGCTTCTGGCATGTGACCCGCCAGCTTTCCAAGCAGCAGTTGGTGCGGCTGGGGGTGCGCGGCCCGCTGGCCGTGGGCGAGGTGGTGCGCGGGGCCGACCACATGCCCGACCATAGCCAGGCCGTGGTGGCCGCTCACCTGCGCGCCTCGCGCAGCTATCAGCCGCCGCCCAGCGACCTGGCCGTCACCCTGTTCAATTGCCGCCGCCAGTCCATGCTGCGTGACCCCGACCCGCGCCGGGGCTGGCACCGGCTGGCCCAGCGCGGCCTGACCATCCAGGTGGTCGCCGGCAGCCACCACACGCTGCTCGAACCGGCGCATGTAGCCTCGCTGGCTCAGGCGCTGCGGGCCAGTCTGCCCGCCGCCCCGGCCGCGTAGTGGTGGCCGGCTCCGGCGGGCGGCGAGGCGCTGGGCGACGGCCCCCTGGACGGTTTGGCGAGTCATCATCGTCCGGCTGTCGATTTGGCTCCGCGCTGTTCGTTGTTAAGGTAGACGGCCCACACCCAGAGCGCGCGCCAGGCGGTGCGCGGCGGCGGGGCCACCCAGCCAGGAGGTTCCCATGCGTTACATGTTGATGGTCTACGGCGTCGAAGACGCGCCGGCCGAGCCGGTGACGCCCGAAGCGCTGACAGCGGCCTATGCCGCCCACGGCGCTTTCTACGGCGAAATGGTCCAACGCGGCATCTACCAATTGGCCGAGCGCCTGCGCCCGACGGTCACGGCCACCACGGTGCGGATTCACAACGGGCAGCCGCTGGTGACCGACGGCCCGTTTGCCGAAACCAAGGAGCGCCTGGGCGGCATCAACATCTTCGAGTGTAAAGACCTCGATGAGGCCATCGAGGTCGCCTCGCGCTTCCCCTCGCTCGTCGAGGGCCGGGGCAGCGTTGAAATCCGGCCGATCTGGGAAGGCGACGAAGCGGCCGTGCAGCAGATGCAGGCCGGCACGTCCACCCCGCTGACCTAAGCCGCGCCGCCTTTGAGCGATCATGGCGCGGCGGCCCACGCCGCCATTGAGCGGGTGTTCGTCGAAGAGGCCGGCCGGGTGCTGGCGACCCTGATCGGCGCGTTCGACGACTTTGACCTGGCCGAAACGGCGGTGCAGGAGGCCTTCGTGGTCGCCGTGCAGCGCTGGCCGGCCGACGGCGTGCCGCCCAACCCGGCCGGCTGGATCGTAACCACCGCCCGCCGCAAGGCCATCGACCTGCTGCGCCGCGAGCACAACTTGTGGCGCAAGCAAGACGCGCTGCAAGCGCAGGCCGCGCTGGAGGCCGATCCTACTATGGACCTTGACCCCGCCGGGGCCATCCCCGACGAACGCCTGAAGCTGATGTTCACCTGCTGCCACCCGGCGCTGCCGCTGGAGGCCCAGGTGCCGCTGACGCTGCGCACGCTGGGCGGCCTGACTACCCCGGCCATCGCCCGCGCCTTTCTGGTGGCCGAGACCACCATGGCCCAGCGGCTGGTGCGCGCCAAGCGCAAGATCAAGCAGGCCCGCATTCCCTACCGCGTGCCGCCGCTGGAGGCGCTGCCCGCCCGGCTCGACGCGGTGCTGGCGGTGCTCTACCTCATCTTCAACGAGGGCTATGTGGTCAGCGCCGGCGACCGCCTCATGCGCGCCGACCTGTGCGCCGAGGCCATCCGTTTGGCGCGGGTGCTGGTGGCGCTGCTGGCCGCCGACCCGCATTTGCCGCCCTCGGCCGAGGCGCTGGGCCTGCTGGCGCTCATGCTGCTCCACCACGCCCGCCGCGCCGCCCGCCAAGACGCCGCCGGTGACTTCGTGGGCCTCGATGATCAGGACCGGGCGCTCTGGGACACGGGCCTCATCGCCGAGGGCGAAGCCGTGCTCGACCAGGCGCTGGCCCTGCGCCGCCCCGGCCCGTATCAACTGCAAGCCGCCATCAGCGCGCTGCACGCCCGCGCCCCCAGCGCCGCCGCCACCGACTGGCCGCAGATCGCCGCGCTGTATGGCGAACTGGCCCGCCGCCAGCCCACGCCGGTGGTAGCCCTCAACCGCGCCGTGGCGGTGGGCATGGCGGCCGGCCCTGAAGCTGGGCTGGCGCTGTTGGCCGAGCTGTCGGCCGACGGCAGCCTGGACGCCTATCAACCGTTTTATGCCGCGCAGGCCGACCTGTGGCAGCGCGCCGGCCGCTGGGCCGAAGCGCGCCTGGCCTATGCCCGCGCCCTAGACTTGGCCGGCAACGCGGTCGAGCGGCGCTTTCTACAGCGCCGCCTGGCCGCGCTGCCGCCGGAGGACACCCCCCATGCCCGATAGCAACGAACAAGCCATTGCCACTTTCATCCACAACATTGAAACCAAAACCGGCAAGACTATCGCGCAGTGGGTGATCATTGCGCGCGGGCTGGGCAGTAAGCACGGCGAGATGGTCAAAGCCCTCAAGGCGCAGCATGACTTCTCGCACGGCTACGCCAACTTCATCGCCCTACGCGCGCTGGAGGCCACCGCCGGCCCGGCCGCCGAGGCCGACCCGGTCGACGCGCTGTATGCCGGCGACAAGGCCGCGCTGCGCCCGGTGCACGACAAGCTCGCGGCGGCGATCAATAAGCTCGGGGCCGATGTGGTGTACGCGCCCAAGAAGGGCTATGTGAGCGTGCGGCGCAAGAAGCAGTTCGCGGGCTTGCAGCCCTCCACCGCCACGCGCTTCGACCTGGGCCTGATCCTGAAGGGCACGCCGCCCTCCGGCCGCCTGGAGGCGGCGGGCAGCTTCAACGCCATGTTCACGCATCGGGTGCGCCTGGCCGCCCCCGGCGAGGTGGACAAAGAAGTGTTGGCCTGGCTGAAGCAAGCGTACGAGGGCGCGGGGTAGGTGGCGCAGTCGGCAGTCGGCACGTGAAGCGAGCAGTGCAATTCGCCGTGAGCCGCGCTAAAACGGTTTTCGTAGGGGCGTTTTAATAAACGCCCAATAAGCATCAAGCTAAGCCGGCTGGACATCCAAAGCCCCCAAGCGTTGGAAGGTGGATGGGTCCGCCCGACGTTTGTTGAGCCGGCCAATGTG
>JAYUUW010000642.1:0-2628 GCA_043754665.1 Anaerolineales bacterium
CAACTAAGCAACCCACGGTCTTAGGCGAGCCGGGTCTTGCGTTTGTCTGTCGCAGCCGTTGTCATAGAGCCGACGAAAAACGCAGTACGAGGGCCGGCCTCGCCGGTCCGAAGTACTGCGTTTTTCGTAGCCGGTCAGATAGGTTGTCTCAAGGCCCCACCGTGCGATGGGCCGGCCCCTGGACGTTGAGCTTGCTAACCAGTTAATCTGGCCGCTGAGACTTGTGCCAAGTTATCATGTGACAGAGCAATAATCGGCGCCGGCCAGTCATTATCCCCTCTCCCACCCTCGCCGCGCTTGGTTAGAGTTTTCATTTCGCACCGATTTCCAACCAAAGCCGCTTGTTAATCAAACAATTGATTTGTACGCTCTCGGCATGACCTCGCCTCCCTGTCCTGCCCGTTCCTTCCTATCAACCATGCCGCCGCACTGCGCTACCCGCGCCGCCGCTCTCCCCGTGACACCCATGACGGCGATGACGGCGATTGCAGATCGCTTGGCCGGCGTGACACCCATGACGGCGATGACGGCGATCATCCTGGCGCTGCCCACTCACGCAGGCACCCTTCCCCGCGCCGGGGAAGGGCCGGGGATGAGGGCCGACCAACCCGCCGCTCCCCGCGCCGCCTCTTGCGTTGCCGCCAATGACAAGAATGACAAGAACCCGAACGCGTATGACGCCGATGACAAGAGTGACAAGAACCTGGATGCCAATGACAAGAATGACAAGAACCTGGACGCCGGTGACAGCGGTGACAGGAAACCGGACGCCGGTGACAGCGGTGACAGGAACTCGGACGCCGGTGACAGGGGTGACAGGAACTCGGACACCGATGACAGCGGTGACAGGAACTCGGACGTCCATGACGGCGATGATCACGCCCCAGCCCGGCAACTGCGAGTGCATCTGGGATTATTGGTCGCAGCGGCAAGCGCATCGCAGCCTTCCCCAGCCCGCGCAGGCGGGCTTTGCTTTATGTTGCTGCGAGTTTAGCGAAACATCCCTTTGGGACATTCGCCAGAGTCACAGTCGGCCAATATCCAAAATGCGCGTCGATTTTCGCCCGCGTCACTCTCGTGTATACTACCGCCGCAATAACGATTCTCTAACACTTGGGCGGGGCCATGGGCCGGCCGCACCACGCTCGCGCCGGGGGATTTTGTGACAGCGCACATTCTGGTGGCTGAAGACAACAGCGACATCATCGACGTCATCCGCGAAGTCCTCGAAGGCGACGGCTATCGCGTCACCTGCGCGCCCAACGGCCGCGACGCCCTGCGCGCCTTCGAGCGCGAAACGCCCGACCTGATCGTCTCGGACGTCATGATGCCGCACATGGACGGCTTCACGCTCCTCAAACATGTGCGCGCCCACCCCGCCGGCGCGGCCGTGCCGTTCTTGTTCCTCTCCGCCCGCACCGAGCCGGCCGCCACCTCCCAGGCCCGCCAACTCGGCGCCGACGACTTCCTCTTCAAACCCTTTGACGCCGACGACCTGAGCCTGGCCGTCGCCGCCCGCCTGGAGCGGCGGCAGACCGTCGAGCGCTTCGACACCCACGCCGCCCACCTGCAAACCGTGGGCATGCTGGCCAACGTGGTCGAAGCCCGCGACCGCTACACGCGCGGCCATGTCGAGCGCGTGAAAACCTACGCCACCGCGCTGGCCCGCACCCTGGCCTGGAGCGCCGCGGCCCTGGCCGTGCTGGAGTTCGGCGCCCTGCTGCACGACCTGGGAAAAATCCTGGTGCCGCGCGCCGTGCTCAACAAGCCCGACCGGCTGCTGCCCGCCGAATGGGAACTGCTGCGCCGCCACCCGCTCGATGGCGCGCAGATGCTGCAAGGCGTCGACCATCTGCGCGGGGCCATCCCCTACGTGCTCTATCACCACGAGAACTGGAACGGCTCCGGCTACCCGCACGGGCTGGCCGCCACCGCCATTCCCCTGGAAGGCCGGCTGCTGGCGGTGGTAGATGCCTTCGACGCCATGACCAGTGAGCGCCCCTACCGTGTGGCCCTCACCGAGGCCGAGGCCTGCGCCGAAATCGAGCGCCAGTCCGGCCGCCAGTTCGACCCGGCCATGGCCGCCGCCTTCATCCAACTGCGCGCCGCCGCCCCCAGCTAGCCATCGCCTCGCCGCCGCTTATAGCAATCATACGCAACGCCGATCACGCCGCCGGCCCCTGAAAATTGGGGATTGATGGGGTTGGTGATACAATCTCGGCGCAAGATCCAGTTCACCACAATTCGGAGGTTAGGTATGAGTGCGCGCGGCAACACGGTCTCAACATACGTGGACGGCCTGCTTTATCGCGGGCGCGAGGGGCAGCTCGCCTACCTCGGCCAGCGGGCGGCCGGGCTGGGCACGCTCCTGTTCTTGGCGATCCACATTGTCGACACCTCGACCATTTACTTCGGCCAACTGCTCGGCCTGCCCGACCTGTACTCGCACGCCATCGATATCTACCGCTTGCCGCTCTTCATGGTCGGCGAAATCCTGCTGGTGGCGGCGCTGTTCTACCACGGCGTCAACGGGCTGCGCATCATCCTGCACGACACCTTCCCGCATTGGTGGAGCAAAGGCTTCGAGCGCCAGTCGTTTTACAAAGTGGCGGTGCTGACCTTCCTGCT
>JAYUUW010000643.1:0-5206 GCA_043754665.1 Anaerolineales bacterium
GCCTGTTCCTTCAGCCCAGCCACCTTGCCGAACTGCTCCGGCTTGGGCCACGGGTACTCCCGCAGCCCCTCAATCGTGTTCACCTCGGTCAGCGGCGGCCCAGCCGGGTGCGTGTACCCCGGCCCGCTGACGAACAGCGTGCCCCACGGGTCGGTGAACTGCGCCTCTTCGTCGTTGATCGGCGTCAGTTCCTGCTCCGGCTCGAAGAACACTCGCCGGAAGTCAATATCCAGCGCTTCGAGGATGCGCTCGTCGTAGTAGTTCGCGCCCAGCCCCTTGCGGAAGGGCTCAATGTCGCCTTCGATGCCCAGGTGTTTCTTGAGCGCGAAGTACGAGGCGTCGGTCAGCATGCCGGCGTGAAAGTACAGGTCAATCGGCACGCGGTCGGGCTCTTCGTGGTTGAGCGCCTTAATCACGCGTTCGCGGTGGGTCATCATGGCTACACTCCTCCTGGTGCGCGCGTCGCCGCCCGCACGGGCAACTTGGGCTACAGCACAGGCGCGGCCGGCTGCAAGGCCAGTTCGGCCAGCGGCGGGAACGCCAGCACTTCAATAAAGGCGTCGTTGAAGTCAGCGCGCCCCGACAGTTCCAAGTACTCCACCAGGCTGGGGATGGCCTGCGCGGTCGACCGCTCGCGGAAGCTCACCAGCGCAATGCGCGCGCCCTCGCCCGCCGAGTTGCCGACCGCCTTGATCTTCTCGACCGGCACCGCGGGCACCAGCCCGATCACCCGCGCGCTGAGCGGGTTGATGTACGAGCCAAACGAGCCGGCCAGGTAAATCTCTTCCAGGTCATCCGCCGTCACGCCCAACTCGGTCATCAGCACCGCGATGCCGCCGGCAATCGCGCCCTTGGCAAATTGCAGCTCGCGCACATCGCGCTGGGTCAGGCGCAGCGCCTTGCCGGTGCCGCTCTCGTGCGGGTAGGCCAAGATGAAGGCCTTAATCCCATCGTCGCCCAGCACCACGCGCTCAGCCAACGCCGGGGCCACCTGCGCCGCCGCCGCTTCCGGTGTCAGCATCTGGCCGGAGGCGTCCAGCAGCCCTACAAGCCGCAGTTGCGCCACAATGTCCAGCAGGCCCGAGCCGCACAGCCCAATCGGCGGCACATCCCCAATCACTTGGAGCGTCACGCCGTGGTCGCTCAACTTCACCACCTCAATCGCCCCGTCGGCGGCGCGCATGCCGTCGTGAATCCGCGCGCCCTCAAAGGCCGGTCCGGCCGGGGCCGCCGTGGCCAGCGTGCGCGCCTGCGAGCCCAGAATGATCTCGCCGTTCGTGCCTACATCCACCAGCAGCCGCACGCCCGCCTTCTGCTGAATGCCGGTCGCCAAAATGCCCGCCACCAGGTCGGCCCCCACGTACGCGCCGATGTGCGGCAAGATGACCACCGGCGCTTCCGGGTGCACCGTCAGCCCGATCTCGGCGGCGCGCACCTGGAACAGATCGTCGGCCACGGGGATGAACGGCTCCACGCCGATGGCCTCGGGATCCAGGCCCAGCAGCAAGTGGGTCATGGTGGCGTTGCCCGCCACCACCACCTCATATACTTCCTCGGCCGCCACCTGCCCTTCGGTCAGCAGCCCGGCCAGCACTTCGTTCAACGACCCCACAATCCGGTCGGTCAACTGCTGCAAGCCGCCCTCGTTCATCATGGTGTGGCTGATGCGAGCGATCACATCGGCCCCGAAGCTGGCCTGCCCGTTGAGCGTGGATTTGGCCGCCACCGGCGTGCCGTTCGCCAGGTTGATCAGCAGCCCGACCACCGTCGTCGTGCCGATGTCGAACGACACGCCGAACGTGCGGGCCGAGGTGTCGCCCGGCTCCACGGCAATCAACTGCTGTCCCACCACCACCGCCGTCACGTTCCAATCGGCGCTGCGCAGCGTCTTGGGCAGTTGGCGGCGCACCGCCAACCCGGCCACCACCTCAAAGCCTTCGTCGTCCAGCGCGGCCCGCACCCGCTCAAAGTCGCTGCGCTGGTCTTCCAGCGTGGCCGGGGCCAGCTTCAGCGGCAGCTTGTGCACATTCGGGTTGAGGATCACATGCTTCCCGAAGCCCATGATCGCGGCCTTGGGGTTGCCCATCAACCGGGGCACTTCGCACACAATGTCGGTCAGCACCTCGGCCCGGCACGACAGCCGCCAGCCCGCCGCCAGTTCGTCCGCCGCAAACACCTTGCGATCCGCCTGGGAGACAGTGGTTTCGCCGACTTGCAGCCGCACCCGGCACTTGCCGCAGGTGCCCATGCCGCCGCAGGTGCTGTCAATCGCCAGCCCAATCCAGT
This sequence comes from Anaerolineales bacterium, assembly GCA_043754665.1. Taxonomy (GTDB): domain Bacteria; phylum Chloroflexota; class Anaerolineae; order Anaerolineales; family UBA6663; genus JADZEK01. The sequence continues at coordinate 2,287 of JAYUUW010000643.1, forward strand.
TGGCGGCATTGAACAGCGTGGAGCCGGCCGGCACGCGCGTTTGCCGGTCCTGCGGTTGAAAATGGATGGTGACTTTAGATTGGTGCTCGGCGCCGGTAATAGGGGGCATGGGTGATGAGCGGCTTTCAGGGGCTGGGGGAGCTGAGGCGACAGCGCGGCGGCGCGGTGCGGCGGGGCGCCCCGAGGCCGCCGCGCCAAACCGCGCCGCCGGCGCGCGTCGTCAATTTATTGAGCGGCCGGGGGGTTCGCCTTCATGGCGTTCTCGCCCGACTCGACCCGGTCCCAGACATCCATCAGGCCTTCCATTGCGCTGACGGCGGCCACGGTTTCAGCAGAGACGGCCTGGCCGCCGCTAATATCATAACCCATCTGGACCATCAGGCTTTTCGCCAGGGTCACTGTGGCGCTGGCCGTGGCGGCGTAGCCGTCGGCCCCCACCTTGTCGGCGTACTCTTGGGTCACCGGCGCGCCGCCCACCATCACCTTCACACCGTCGCGCAGGCCGGCCTTCGCCAGCGCCTCGATGTTCACCTTGAACATCGGCATGGTCGTGGTCAGGAAGGCCGAAAAGCCCACCAGTTGCGGCTGGTGCTCGCGCACGGCGTTTAGGAACTTGTCAATCGAAGTGTTCACGCCCAGGTCGATGATGTTGAAGCCCGCGCCTTCGAGCATCATAATGCACAGGTTCTTGCCGATGTCGTGCATGTCGCCCTTCACCGTCAAGATCACCACTTGCCCAATGGGCTTGGCGCCGGTCTGGGCCAGCAGCGGGCGCAGGATCTTCAGCGCTTCGCCCATGGCCTTGGCCGCAATGATCATCTCAGGCACAAAGTAGTCGCCCCGCTCAAACCGGCGGCCCACTTCTTCCAGCGCCGGGATCAGCGGCCCAAACAGAATGTCGAGCGGGGCTAGGCCCATCGCCAGGGCTTCTTCGGTCAGGGCCTTGACCTGCGGCGCTTTGCCGTACAGCGTGCCGTCGAACAACCCCTGCCGAATTTCTTCTTCACGGCTCATTCCATCATCTCCCACTCCGCAGAAAAGTGCAGTTGGCGCGCCGCGAGGCCGCCAGTCAAAAGGATGGCATCATTATCAGATTTATTCACAAAATTGTCAATTGAACACCGCAAACACCATAATCTATTCAGTATTGTTAAGGATATTTGACAAGAATACGCCACCCCTATATAGTTTTGCTGTGTCGCCGCCGGTTTTCTCGGCCCTGCCGACGGACGTGAGTGACCCGCCATGTACAAATCCGAACGCAAGAAAGACATCGTCGCCCTGCTCCGCGAGCAAGGCTTTAGCTCCACCCAGAGCCTGGCCCAGCAACTTGCCGTCAGCCAGACGACGATCTACCGCTACCTGACCGAGCTGGAGCAAGAGGGGCTGATCCGCAAGGAGTACGGCGGCGTCACGCTCGGCAAGATCGCGCCCGAAAGCGTGGACTTCGACGCCCGCTGGCGCGAGGCCGAGCACCAGCAGGAGAAGCAGGACCTGGCCCGCCGCGCCGCCGCCCTGGTCGAGTCGGGCGACACCGTCATCGTGGACTCGTCCACTACCAGCGTCGTCTTCGCCCAGCAGTTGGCCCAACTGGCCTTGCAAGACGTGACCCTCATCACCAACTCGGCCCGGATTGTGCTGGCGATGCGCAACAAGCCGGAATACCGCGTGATCTGCACCGGCGGCACGTACCTGGCCCGCCACGACACCCTGGTCGGCTCGCCGGCCGAGGAGTTCGTGGCGACCGTAACCGCCAATAAGTGCTTTGTCTCAGCCTACGGCGTCACCGCGCAGGCCTGCACCGACTCGGACCCGGCCGATGTGCGCGTGAAGCGCCTGATGTTGGCCCGCGCCCGCATCAAGATCCTGCTGGCCGACCATAGCAAGTTCGGCCGGTCGACCACCTTCACCGTGGCCACGCCCGCCGAGCTCGACCTGATCGTCACCGACGGGACCACGTCCGACGAGACGCTCGCGCCGTTCCGGGCGTTGGGGCTCCAGGTGCTCACGGCCGCGCCCGAAACCGCCTAGCCAGCCCCCCTTAACAACCACGGGGCAGGCCAGCCCGCTGACCTGCCCCGCCACACTTACGACCATCTGGGCCGTGACTGGCTACACTTCCAGCGCGACCCCCGCCGCCTGCGCCACGCCCCAGAACACCGCCCGCGCGTCGGGAATGCTCTCGTCGGGCAGGTGCTCGATTAGCACATACACCTCCGGCCGCACCGCGGCCAGCCGCCGCAAGATCAGCCCTTGGTCGATGGTGCCCGCGCCGAGCATCACCTCTTGAATGTGGAGCACCAAGTCATCTTCGAGCGCGCAGTCCTTGATGTGCACCGCCGCGATGTCCGGCCCCAGCAGGTCAAACAGCCGCTCAATCGTGGGCCGGGGGTCGTGCACCGCCGCCACGCTACCGATGAAGTTGACGGCATCCAGGTTGAACTTGAGCGCCGGGGAGCCCACGGCATCGAGCACGGCCCGCATGCGCTCGGGCGTGTCCAGCGGCGAGAGCACATGCCCTTCCAGCGCCAGCACCAGGCCCTCGGCTTCAGCCGTCGCCGCCACCTGACGCAGGCTGTCCACCAGCCGGTCGAACACCGCCGGCGTGTGGTTGGCCGGGTGCGCGAACCACGGTCCACGCGGGTTGATCGACCCCGGCCGGATGTAGACGTTCGGCGCGTTCAGGTAACGGCCGATGCGCACCAACGCCTGCGCCCCAGCCACGCCCTGCGCCCGGGTCGCCGCGTGGGGGTGCACCAGCACTTCGTACCAGCCGTTGGTCTGGGCGGCCTCCAACTCGGCCTCATCCAGCGCGGTTTTCAGGCGGCGCAGGTCGGCTGGGTCCGCTTCGAGCGGCTTGCCAATGATGATCGACGCGCCGCGAAAGCCGGCCGCGCGCACGGCTTGGGCGGCGGCCCGG
>JAYUUW010000644.1:0-3441 GCA_043754665.1 Anaerolineales bacterium
GCGGGCTGGGCGGCGCGCAGCGCCAGCGCGGCGCGGTAGGTGTTCAGCAGCGAAGTGGGGTCGGCCTCTTCCTCTTGGACCGAGATGCCGTCGTCGGGCAGGGTATATTGCGGCGTGAACCAGGTGGCCTGCCCCGCGCCCCCGGCGGCGTACCACTCCATCGGCTCGCGCCGGTACTCGTCGTAGATGGGGCCGCCGCCCTTGTGGCCGAACATACCGAGCTCCTCGCCATAGTAAATAGCGGGCGGGTTCGGCAGCGCGGCCAGGAACCAGGGGATGAGCACCAGCCGGTCCGGGTAGTCCACCAGTTCGGTCGCCAGCCGGTCGGTGTCGTGGTTGCTGAAGAAGTTGACCGGGATGGCCTCCGGCGGCAGCGTTTCGCTGGCCTCTTCCATCAAGTTGGTGATCAGGCCGGCCACCCGCCCGCCCATCCACATGTTGTCGTTGGCCCGCTCCGTTTCGCCCATGGCGGCCATGAAGAGCGGAAAGTTGAACAGGGCGTCGAACTCGTCGGTGTAGTAGGTGGCCTGCTCGGCGACGCCGTCGACCCAAATTTCGCCCAGCAGCAGAAAATCGGGGTTGAGCGGCTTGACGGCGGCGCGCAGTTGCTGCCAAAACTCGTGCGGCGAGCCCAGAGCGTAGTCGCAGCGCCAGCCGTCGATGCCGTCGGTGTAGTCGCCGTCACCATCCAGGTCCATCCAATATTTGGCGACATCGATCATGTAATCGTTGACGGCCGGGGTGCTGTGATTGAGGGTGGGCAGCGTGGCGACGCCGAAGAAGGACTGGTAGGTGAGGTGCTGGTCGTCCTTCCAGATGTACCAATCGGAATATTCCGAGTCGGGGTGGCCGAGGGCGGCCTCGAAGAATGGGTGCGTGTTAGAAGTGTGGCTGGCGACGTAGTCGAGCACGATGTGCAGGTTGCGCGCGTGGGCGGCGTCGACCAGCTCGATCAGGTCGTCTTTGGTGCCGAAGTCGGGGTTGATGGAGTAGTAGTCGGTGGTGTCGTAGCCGTGGTAGCTGTCGGCCCCGAAGATGGGCGTGAGCCAAATGGTGTTAACGCCCAGGTCTTGAATGTAGTCGAGCTGCTGGGTGATGCCGTCGAGGTCGCCGATGCCGTCGCCGTTGCTGTCGTAGAAGCTGCGCACAAAGATTTGATACAGCCCGCCTTCGCGGAACCAGCCGGGGGTAGTGTAGGGCAAGGGCGTGGCGGTGGGCGGCACCGCCGTCGCCGCGGGCCGGGCGGTCTCGGTCGGCACCGGTGCGCTGGTGGGCGGCGCGCTCGTGGCAGTGGCTGGTACCGGCGTCGCGGTGCTGACGGCGGCGGGTGGCTGGCAGGCCCCGAGCAGCAGCGCGGCGGTGAGCGCGAGGGCTAAACGTGGATGGCGGCGCGAAATAGGGGTCATCGAGGCTCCCAATACCAGTAGGCGGCGCAGTTGGTGAAGATTATATAACGGGGTGAGGAAGGTTTGGGTCGGGACAGGACAGGCAGGTGGGAGAGGTGGTTGGTCGCCCTCACCCCGGCCCCTGAAGGGGAGGGAGCCGCTGGGTATAGCGGTTGACTGTTTGATGAAGGCTTGGGGCGGGGCAGGACGGAGGCGGTGATTATGACGAGGCTATCAATCGTGAAGCAAGTGCAGATGCATCAGAGAACAGTTGTTGCATTGCGGCGTGCCGGTTTATTTCACGCTGCCTCTTGCCACGCTGCCCCTGAGTCCCCCGAGTCCCCTGAGTCCCCCTCCGTCGCTTGGGAGCCTACCTCATGACCACCATCCACACCCCCGACTGGGTCAAAGACGCGGTGTTCTACCAAATCTTTCCCGACCGCTTTGCCGTGAGCGCCACGCTGGAGAAGCCGCACAACCTGGAGCCGTGGGACACGCCGCCGACCTGCTACGGCTTCAAGGGCGGCGACCTGCTGGGCGTGGTCGAGCATTTGGATCACATTGTCGCCCTGGGCGCGAACGCAATTTATTTCTGCCCCATCTTTCAGTCGGCCAGCAATCACGGCTACCACACCCACGACTATTACAAAGTGGACCCGCTGCTGGGCGGCAACGCGGTCTTCCGCACCCTGCTCGACGCCGCCCATGCGCGCGGCCTGCGCGTGGTGCTCGACGGCGTGTTCAACCACGCCTCGCGCGGCTTCTTCTACTTCAACGACATTCTGGAGAACGGCCGCGACTCGCCCTACATCGACTGGTTCGACGTGCAAGAGTATCCGCCCAACGCCTACGACCCCACCCGCCCCCCGGGCTACGCCGCCTGGGTGGGCTTGCCGGCGCTGCCCACCTTCAACACCGCCAACGCTCAAGTGCGCGAGTACCTGATGCAGGTGGGCGAATACTGGCTGCGGCAGGGCATCGACGGCTGGCGGCTGGATGTGGCCAGTGAGATCACCACGCCCGGCTTCTGGCAGGAGTTCCGGCAGCGGGTGAAGGCCATCAACCCCGAGGCCTACATTGTGGCCGAGATTTGGCAGGTCGAGTTGGCCCGGCCGTGGATGCAGGGCGACGCGTTCGACGCCATCATGAACTACCCCTTCGCCGAGGCCGCACTCTCGTTCGCCGCCGGCCAGCGCCTTGTGCTTGAGCATTGGGCCGGGCGCAGCTACGACCTCAGCCGTCCGCTGACGGCGCAGGCCTATGGCAAGCGTATCCGCTGGCTGCTCGACCAGTTCCCGTGGGACATTCAACTGGCGCAGTTGAATTTGCTCGATAGCCACGACGCCGCCCGCGTGATCACACTCGCCGGCGGCGACGCGGCCAGCGTGCACCTGGCGACGCTGCTGCTGCTGACCTTCCCCGGCGCGGCCAGCATTTACTATGGCGACGAGATCGGGCTGACCGGCGGCCTGCCCGACTATGAGACCCGCGCCACCATGCCGTGGGACCACCCCGAGCGCTGGCAGACCGACGTGCTGGCCTACCACCGCGCCCTGATCGCGCTGCGCCACGCGCATCCGGCGCTGCGGCGCGGCCGCTACGTGCAGGTGTATGCCGATGACACGATATATGTCTTCCTGCGCGAGCTAGACTCGGAAGCATTGCTGGTGGCCGTCAACATCGCCGAGGCGGCCCGCACCGTCACGTTCGAGTCGGCCGCCCTGGATGCGGCCGGCTCAGCGCTCATTAACGCTTACGGCGCCGACACTGCCACGCTCGCCGGCGCGACCGTCACGCTCGCGCTGGCGGCGCGCAGCGGGTCGGTCTGGCACGTGGCCCGCTGATATGCGTCACTTAGTTGTTGTCCGGGTTCGTTGGTTGGTTGTGGATGCTGCCATGAGGAGTGTGCTATGCGATCTCGCCCGAATATCCTGTTGTCGTGGCTGTCGGCCATGATAGCCGCCAGTTTGCTGCTCAGCGCCGGGGGCCGCGTGCCCGCCGCCCGCGCCGATCACACCGAGCCGCCGGAGCAGGTGGTCATCCCCGGCACCATTCA
>JAYUUW010000645.1:0-9697 GCA_043754665.1 Anaerolineales bacterium
CGCTGTGATTGGAGAGCGAGGCGTGCATGGTCAGCTTGGTCAGGAAGAGCACATCGCCGCGCCGCATGGGGATGGGCAGACCATCGCCTTCATCAACGCGCAGTTTGCTCGGAATGGTCATGCCGTTGAAGCTGGGGCAATGGTCCATCAGGCCGCGCTGGTGGCTGCCGGGCCAAACGAGCAGACAGCCGTTCTCGATGGTGGCATCCCACAGCGGGAACCACACCGTCAGCATGTCGGTGTCATCGGCTTCGGGCAGCACCACGCCGTTGTCTTGGTGGGGCGGGGTCTGGGCCAGTTGAATGCGGCCTTCGGCGTCGCGCGGGGTCAGGTGCTCCGGCGGCTTGAGGCGCACATGCTGCACCGGATTGGAGTAAATCTCCGGCCCGATGATCGACTCGACCGCATCGAGCAGCTTGGGGTTGCGCATCATATTGAAGACTTCCGGGCCGACCCAGAAGTGGGTGTCGTCGGTGAAGCTGGCCCCGTGCAGGGTGCAGTCAAAATACTGCTGATGGACCTTGCCGCTCTCCTTGTAGATTTGGATGAGGCGCGGGCCGAATTCCAGATCGGCATGGGTCGAGGCGATCTGGCCCTGGGCGTAGAGTTCGCGGGCGAGCTTGTCGAGCACAAACTCGTATTCTTTGATGAGCGGGTCAATATCGGTGGCGGGGTCGAACAGGCCGGGGACGAGTAGATAACCTTCCCGGCGGAATTGTTCCACTTGTGCTGCGGACAGGGCTGCCATTGCGGCTCATCCTCCATGAGACGTCATAGTCAGGCGCACAGGCGCGCCGCCGCTGTGGCTGACAGCGGGCTTGGATCGGGGCAAGTAAACACCTTCCGGGGCGAAAGCGCAAGCCTTTCGAGTCAGAAAGGACGGCCCGGTTTTCAACAACTTTGTACGGTGCGGCGGGATACCGGCGCGATAGCGGCGCAGCAAACAGCCGTTTGGCGCTGCGAAAAAGGGCCGCTATACTCCGCCGCATGCAAACCTATCACTATACGGCGGCCGGCGGTCTGGTGCTGCGCGGCGACGAACTGCTGATTTTGCACAAACACACGAAGGACGAATATGTGCTGCCCAAGGGCCACGTGGAGCCGGGCGAGACGCTGGAGCAGGCCGCGCTGCGTGAGACACGCGAAGAAACCGGCTATGTGAACTTCCGCCAGTTAGCCGAGTTGGGCACGCGCCAGTCGGGGTTTGAGCTCAACGGGCGCTGGATCACACGGGACGAGACGTACTACCTGCTGGCCTTGGTAGACGAGACGCGCGACGAGGCCCAGGCGTATGACGACGCCGACCGCGACAAGCGCATTTTTCGCCGGTTGTGGGTGCCGGTGGCCGAGGCCGCCGCGCGGCTGACCTATGAGCCGGCCAAGACCTTTGCGCGCCAGGCGGCCGAGTGGGTGCAGGCCCACGGCCCGGCCGGCAACGGGCAGAACTAGCCGTGCAGATTATCGCGGTCGCCAACCAAAAGGGCGGGGTCGGCAAGACCACCACTACGGTGAACCTGGGCGCAGGGCTGGCCGAGCGCGGGCGCACGGTGCTGCTGGTGGACCTCGACCCGCAGGCCTCGCTGACGCTGGCGCTGCTGCCCGACCAGGCGGCGGACGCGGCACGGCCCCTGACCATTTACGACGTGCTGCGGCAGGCGGCGGCGGGCGCGGCCGAGCCGTGGGCCGGGGTCATTCAGCCGCTCAGCGCCAGCCTGGCGCTCGCGCCGGCCTCGATTGAGCTTTCGGCCGCCGAGATCGACCTGGCGCGGGAGCCGCTGGGCGTGTTCACCCTGCGGGAGGCGCTGACCGCCCTGCCCGCGCCGTTTGACTATGTGCTGATCGACTGCCCGCCCTCGCTGGGCATTTTGACGACCAACGCGCTGGCGGCGGCCGGGGGCGTGCTGATCCCGCTGCAAGCCGACTATTTGGCGCTGCGCGGGGCCGATTTGCTGCTGAGCACGATCGCCAAGGTGCAGCGGCGGGCCAACCCCGACCTGGCCGTGCGCGGCGTGCTGATGACCCTGGCCGATGTGCGCACGCTGCACACCCGCGAGGTGATCGAGGCGGCGCGGGCCACGTTTAGCGGCCGCGCGCCCGTGCTGCCGATGGTGGTGCCCTACAGCGTGCGCCTCAAAGAGGCCCCGTTAGCCAAGGCCAGTATTCTAGAGTATGCTACAGCCACACCGGCCGCCGCCGCTTATCGCCAACTGGCCGAGCACATCGACCAATGAAGCGCGCCTCGCTGAAAGTCACACCTGCCGCTGCGCCAACCGAACCGACCGACCTGACCGACCGCTTGCTCGATCGGGAGGCCGAGCGGACTCCCGCGCCCGCCAAACCCAAGCGCCGCGCCCCAGCCAGCCGCCCGGCGGCCACTGCCCCGGCCATTGAACCAGAAGCGCCCGCACCAGTACCACTAGCAGCATCTGAACCGCCCGCCCCCCTGCCACCCGCCGCCAGCCTGGAGGCCGCGCTGGCCCAGGCCCAGGCCGCCAGCCAGGCGCTAGAAGCCGCCACGCAGACCGCCCCGGCCCGCTACAGCGTGGCGCTGCGCTATCGGCTCGAAGCCCTGGCCCAGCACCTGCGCCAGGTGAGCGACTTTGTGCAGCGGCTGAACCACAAGTAGCCGGCCCGGTGGGGCGACACAACTATCCGCAAGAAGTCGGATACCAGACCTCGAAGGAGCAGGCACATGGCTAAGCAACCCATCATTGTTACCCGCACGATTGCGGCCGCGCCCGAGACAGTCTTTCGCGCGCTGACCAACGCCACCGCCCTGCGCGAGTGGTTCTGTGACGTCGCGCTGTTCGACCCCACACCGGGGGCCAACTTCTATTGCGCCTGGAACTCCGGATACTACGCCACCGGCCAGGTGCTCAAGCTCGACGCGCCGCGCAAGCTGACGCTGGGCTGGCACGGCCGGGGCGAACCCGCGCCGACCGAAGCCAAAATCACCGTGGCCAAGAAGAAGGCCGGCGCGGTGGTCACGGTGACGCACGCGGGCGCGGGCACCGGCAAGAAGTGGGGGCCGGCCGCGGCCGAGATCGCCGCCGGGTGGGAGAAGGGCCTGGAGAATTTACAGTCGGTGCTGGAGACCGGCGAAGACCTGCGCTTCACCCTGCGCCCCATGCTGGGTGTGAGCGGGCTGGAAGAGCTGACCGACGCCCTGGTGGCGCGGCTCAAGCTGCCGGTGACGCGGGGCGTGTACATCGACGGCACGGTGGAGGGGATGGGGGCACGGGCGGCCGGCCTGCAAAAAGACGATGTGATGGTGACGCTGTCCAAGCACAAGCTGTGGAATTACCCCTCGCTACTGACGGCGCTGGGCGGCCACCGCGCGGGCGACACGGTCGAGGTCGTGTATTACCGCGACGGCGCGAAGCAGAAGACGCAAATGACGCTCTCCAAGCGGCCCCTCCCGGCCATCCCGGCCACGGCGGTTGAGTTGGCCGCGGCGCTGCGGGCCAACTATGCGGCCAGCGATACCGAATTGGAGCACGCGCTGGCAGGCATCACCGAGGCCGAGGCGGATTTCCGCGCCGGACCGGACGAGTGGACCGTGAAGGAAGTCGTGGCGCACTTGCTGCTGGGCGAGCGCGACACCCATCCGTACCTGGTGGAGTGGATCGCCAGCGACGAGCGCCCGCAGCCCGGTTACCAGGGCAACAGCCATCTGCGCACGCGCGCTACGGCCGAGGCCTACGGCACGCTGGCGGCGCTGGTAGACGAATTGAAGCGGCACGAGGCCGAAACGGTAGCCGTGGCCGCCGGGCTGCCCGAGGCGTTCGTGGCCGAAAAGCGCACTTACTGGCGCATGGCCAGCACCCTGCTGCAAAATAATACCCACATCGCCGAGCACTCGGCCCAAATTGCGGCGGCAGTGGCGGCGGCCCGCGCGGCGGTGCCCGCCCCCGCCGGCCAGTAACCATGGCCGCCGGCCCGACCGCCCTCAAGTTCAAGACCGTCATCGAGGCTCCGCCGGCCGAGGTCTACCGGGCCTTCACGCACGCCACCGCCCTGCGCGACTGGCTGGCCGATGCCGCCGAGACCGACCCGCGCCCCGGCGGGCGGCTGTATTTGTACTGGGCCAGCAGCTACACCGTCACTGGGGCGTTTCGGGCGCTGACGCCGGGCGAGCGGGTTGAGTTCAACTGGCACGGCGCGGGGGAGCCCGAGCCGAGCCGGGTGCAGGTGAAGTTGAAGGCCAAAGACGGCGGCACGGTGGTGCAGCTTACGCACAGCCACTTGGGGACGGGCAAGAAGTGGGCGGCGGCGCTGGTGGAAATTCAGCACGGCTGGGCGACCAGCCTGGAGAATTTGAAGTCAGTGCTGGAGACGAGCCACGACCTGCGCACGGCGCGGCTGCCCCGGCTGGGCATCTTCATTGACGACTTCAACGCGGAGGCGGCGGCGCGGCTGGGCGTGCCGGTAAGCGCGGGCACGCTGCTGGCCGGCACGGTGGAAGGCAGCGGCGCGCACGCGGCCGGCCTGCAAAAAGGCGATGTGATCGTGCGGATGGACGGCCAGAAGATCACCAGCGACTTCGGCAGCCTGCGGGCGGTGCTGGCCAAGCACAAGGCCGGCGACGCGGTGCCGGTGGTCTACTACCGCGGCGCGGCGAAGCAGAAGGTGCTGATGACGCTCTCGGCGCGCCCGGCCCCGGCCGAACTGCCGGCCACCGGCGCGGCGCTGGCTGAGGTCGCGCGGCAGAACTATGCCGGCTTTATCGGCGACCTGCGCACGCGGCTGGCGGGCGTGGCGGAAGAACAGGCCGAGCATGTGCCCGCCCCCAACGAGTGGACTCTAAAGCAGTTGGTGGCGCACTTCATCGCCTGCGAGCGCGATTTGCAGTCGTGGATCGCCGACATGCTCAACGACAACACCGTGGGCGACAGCCTGGAGTATCGCCCCAACGTCACTGTGCGGCTGGATGCGATTGTGGCACGCTACGGCAGCCTGGCGGCCCTGCTCGATGAACTGCAAGCCGGGGCGGCCGAAACGGTGGCGCTGCTGGCGGCCCTGCCCGAGACGTTTGTGGCGCGCAAGCACATGTACCAGCGCGCCGCCACCTGGATCATGAACATTGTGCCCAGCCACCTGGGCGACGAGCACGGCGACCAACTGACGGCCACGCTGGCGGCGGCGCGCGAACTGCCGGCCTCCGCGCTGCGCGGCGAGAACTAGCCGGACCCGTTTCGGCCCTGGAGACTCCCCTACCCCATGCCTGATGACTTCACTTTCGGCGGCGAGATCGCCTGGCGGCCGACCGAGGCCTATGTGCTGCGGTCGCATCTGCGGCGGTTTATGGGCCAGCACGGGCTGGCGTCGTTCAGCGCGCTGATGCAGCGCTCGGTCAATGAGGTGCCGTGGTTCACCGACGCGGTGCTCAAGTACCTAGGCATTCAGTTCGAGACGCCCTATACGCAGGTGCTGGACACCAGCAAGGGGCCGGAGTGGCCGCGCTGGTGCGTGGGCGGAAGGCTGAACATCGTGGCGAGCTGCATCGACCGCTATTCGGGCGACCGGACGCGGGCGCGGCGCGCGGCGGTGGTGTGGGAGGGCGAAGAGGGCCAGACCCAAACGCTGAACTACGACGACCTGTATACCGAGGTGAACCACTGCGCCAACCTGCTGCGCGGGCTAGGGCTAGGCAAAGGCGACGCCGTGGGGCTGTTTATGCCCATGACACCCGAATGCGTGATCGCGCTGCTGGCGATTGTGAAGATCGGCGGGATCGTACTGCCGCTGTTCTCGGGCTACGGCGCGGGGGCGGTGGCGGCGCGGCTGAACGACGCGGGCGCAAAGGCGCTGGTGACGGCCGACGGTTTCTTCCGGCGCGGGCAGGTGGTGGCGCTGAAATCCATCGCCGACGAGGCCGTGGCCATGGCGCGGACCGTGCGCGAGGTGCTGGTGGTGCGGCGGACCGGCAACCCGGTGAACATGGTGTCCATGCGCGACCACTGGTGGCACGAACTGATGCCGATGCAGTCGGCCTTCGCCGCGCCCGAGATCATGGACGCCGAAGACCCGCTGATGATCCTGTACACCTCCGGCACCAGCGGCAAGCCCAAGGGCGCGGTGCACACGCACTGCGGCTTCCCGGTGAAGGCCGCGCAAGACATGGCATTTGGCACCGACGTGCAGCCAGGCGACGTGATGTACTGGATGACCGATATGGGCTGGATGATGGGCCCGTGGCTGGTATTTGGCACGCTGCTGCTCGGCGCGACAATGTTTATCTATGACGGCGCGCCGGACTACGGCGCGGCGGCCCCGGTGGGCAAAGACGAGGCCGCGCCCGCCGGCCACATGCCCGACCGGCTGTGGGCGCTGGCGGCGCGGCACAAGCTCACGCATATCGGGATCAGCCCTACGCTTATCCGTTCCCTCAGCCCCTACGGCGAGGAGCCGGTGCGGCGGCACAACCTGGAGTCGGTGCGCTACTTTGCCTCGACCGGCGAGCCGTGGAACCCTGACCCGTGGCAGTGGCTGTTCCAGACGGTGGGCCAAGGCAAGCGGCCGATCATCAACTACTCGGGCGGCACCGAGATTTCGGGCGGCATTGTCATGGGCAACCCGCTGCTGCCGCTCAAACCGTGCGCGTTCTCGGCCCCCTGCCCCGGCATGGCGGCCGATGTGGTCGACGAGGCGGGCCAGCCGGTGCGCGGCGCGGTGGGCGAACTCGTCATCCGGCAGCCGTGGATTGGCATGACGCGCGGCTTCTGGCGCGACCCCGAGCGCTACCTGGCGAGCTATTGGCAGCGCTGGCCGGGCGTGTGGGTGCATGGCGACTTCGCCGCCATCGACGCCGACGGCGCGTGGTACATCTTGGGCCGCAGCGACGACACCATCAAGGTGGGCGGCAAGCGGCTGGGGCCGGCCGAGGTCGAGTCGGTGCTGGTGCATCACCCAGGCGTGGTCGAGGCCGCCGCCATCGCCGTGCCGGATGACGTGAAGGGCAGCGCGGTGGTGTGCTTCGTGGTGCTCGCGCCGGGCACGGCGGCCAGCGACGCGCTGCGGACCGCGCTCATGGACGCCCTGGTGGAGTCGTTGGGCAAGGCGCTGAAGCCGCGCGACATCCGCTTTGTGCGCGACCTGCCCAAGACACGCAACGCCAAGGTCATGCGGCGGCTGATTCGCGCGGCCTATTTGGGGGAGCCGCTGGGCGATACCTCGGCGCTGGAAAACCCGGCGGCGGTGGAGGCCATCAGCCAGGCCACGTAGGCGGAGCAAATGGATCACTTCCGGCACATTTACAGCCGCCGCGCCGACGCTTATCACCAGATGATCGCAGCGGAAGATGCCGACGGGCAGCTCCAGGCCGTGCTCGACCGGCTGGGACCGCACGAGGGCGAGCGGCTGCTTGATGTGGGGTGCGGTACCGGGCGCATCCCGCTGATGCTGACGGCGGCGGGCGCGCAGATGGTGGGGCTGGAATTAGCGGGGGATATGCTGCGCGAGAATGCCGCCCAGCGCGCCCAGGCCGGCGGCGCGTGGACGCTGGTGCAGGCGGATATGCGCGCCGTGCCGCTGCCCACCGGCTGGGCCACTGTGGTGACGGCGGGCTGGGCCATCGGCCACCTGCGGGGCTGGCACGAGGCCGATTGGCAGACGCAGATGGGCCAGGTGCTGGCCGAGATGCACCGCGTGGCCGCGCCCGGCGGCCGGCTGGTGATTATGGAAACGCTGACCACCGGCGCCGAGGCACCCGCGCCGCCAACGGCGGGCCTGGCGGAATATTACGGCTGGCTGGAACAGCAGTGGGGGTTCTGGCGGCAGATCATCCGCACTGACTATGTGTTTGCTAACGTGGACGAGGCCGTGGCGCGGACGGAGTTCTTCTTTGGGCCAGAGCTGGCCGACACCATCCGGCAAAAGAGGTGGGCGCGCCTGCCCGAGTGGACCGGCGTGTGGAGCAAGCGCAAGCCGCTCAGCGAAACTCCGCGATGAAGGGGTCCCAGGCGGCGTAGTCCTGCGCTTGCTTGAGGCGCACGTAGTAGTCGCGGGCGATGTCGCCCTGCTGCTCGGGGTTGAAGGCCGTGAGCTTGCGGCCGGCGGCGCGAGCGGTTTGCAGGGCCGCTTCCAGGGAAGGGTGATCGCGGCGGTAGTCGTAGGCGCGGCGCCCCTCGCGCAACTGCACCTGCACGGCGGCGGTGAGGTAACGCCAGCCCCAGCGCTGAAACTGCCACTGGTGCGTCAGTTCGTGCACCAGCCAGGCCATGTCGCGCAGGTAGGTGCCGGCCACCGCCTCGGCGGTGTTGAGCGTGACCGGAAAGTACGAGGTCGCGCCGAGGGTGACGGCGTTGTGCTCATCCTTGTGCCGCATGCGCTTTTGCAGCCGCGCGCCCAGGCCGTCAATCCAATCGGGCCAGGCGGTGTTTTCGGCCACGTAGGCGCGACTGTAGTCCAGCCCGGAGCCAAACACCAGGCGGGCCTCGGCGATTTCGGCGGGGGTGAGCGGGCGGCGGGACATACGGCCCAATGCTAGCACCATCTGGATTTAGAAGCAAAATCGCGCTACCGTTAAGCAGCGGCCGAATTTTCGGCCAGGAGGTCAGCATGACAAGCACGCCCCCACCCCCGGAAGGGGAACTGTCGGAAGAACTGCGCAAGCTGGGTGAGAACCTGAAGCAGGCGGCGCAGGCCGCGTGGCACAGCGAGGAGAGCCAGAAGCTCAAGCAGGAGCTGCGCACCGGCCTGCGCGCGCTGGAGGCCGGCCTGAAAGACGCCACCACCGAGTTCAAGACCGGCGAGACCGGCCAGCGCCTGAAGGCCGAGGTGCACGACTTCTCGGCGCGGGTGCGCAGCGGGCAGGTGGAGAGCCAGGTGCGGCAAGACCTGCTGGCGGCACTGCGGGCCGTGAACGATACCCTGCAAAAGAACGCGCACCCCAAAGGTCCTGACGACCAACCGAGCAACGTGGTGTAGCCCCGCGAGGCCGCATGGACTTTGACCTGAGCAGCGAACAGCAGATGTGGCGCGCGGCGGTGCACGACTTTGCCGCGCAAGAGGTGAAGCCGCGCGCCCGCGAGACCGACGAGCAGGCCAAGTTCAATTGGGAGGCGATGCGCAAGATGGGGCCGCTGGGTCTGCTGGGCCTGAACGTGCCCGAGCAGTATGGCGGCACCGGCAGCGATGCCGTGAGCGCGGCCATCGCCATTGAGGAGCTAGGCTGGGCCTGCGGCTCCACGGCGCTGGCCGTGGCGGCGCACAACGGCCTGGCCTGCGGGCCGCTGGCGCTGTTTGGGTCGGAGGCGCTCAAGGCCCAGTGGCTGCCGCGCCTGGTGAGCGGCCAAGGCAAGCTAGGGGCGCTGGCGCTGACCGAGCCGGGCGCGGGCAGCGACCTGGCCGGCGGCGTGCGCACGGCGGCGGTGTTGGAGGGCGACTCCTGGATCATCGACGGGCAGAAGATGTGGACGACGAACGCGTCCATCGCCGAGGTGATCATCACCCTGTGCCGCACCGACGCCAACCGGCTGAGCCTGATCTTGGTGCCGACCGACACGCCGGGGCTGACCATTGGCCCGGCCGAGAAGAAGATGGGACTAAAAGGCTCGCCGACGCACGCGGTGAGTTACGAAGAAGTGCGCGTGCCGCGCGAGAATTTGGTGGGCGTGGCCGGCAAGGGGCTGGCGCAAACGCTGGCCGTGCTCGACGGCGGGCGGGTGGGCATTGGGGCGCTGGCTGTCGGGCTGGC
>JAYUUW010000646.1:0-5860 GCA_043754665.1 Anaerolineales bacterium
GTGGCGGGCGTCTCGGGCGGCAGGTACAGGCGGTAGGTGTCGGCGAAGATACGACCTGGCTCCCAGAGCGTAGTGGCATAGTTGCCCAGGCCGGGATACGTGTCGCGCTGGGCCAGCGAGCCGAGCGCCGGGTCGAATAGATGAAGGAACACCGTCTCGGGCACGGCGCTCACCGCCAGCGGCTGCCAGTAGATGGTCACTTCGAGCGTGCCGCCGGGCTGCGCGCGGCCCGCCGCCAGGTGATAGCCCAGCACCCGCGCCGTGCCGCCTAACTGCGCGTCGAGCGGCGTCATGGCGCTTAGCTCGGCGGCTGAGGGTGTGCGCGGCGCGCCGTAGCGCGGCCGGATGAGGCCTACCACGCCGTACACTGCCAGCGCCGCGCTCGCCGACAGCACCGCGGCGGTGATGAGCAAGCGCCCGCGCGGCGTCCGCGCCCAGGCCAACCCGCCGGCCGCCAGCAGCAGCGCCAGCGAAGCAAAGGCCGGGAATAGCAGCCGGCCGCTCCAGGCGTTCCAAAACTCCAATGCATAGATCAGCACCGCCCCACCGATGCTGCCGGCCAGCGCCCCCTGCGCCACCCACAATCGGCCGCTGTCGGTGGACCACGCCGGCCGGCCGCGCCGCCAGCCGTAGCGCGCCAGGCCGAGCACGGCCGCCAGCGCCAGCCCGCCCGCCACGGCATACATCCACGGCGGAAAGCAGGCCGAGAGCGGGCCTAAGGGCGCGCAGCCCAAGATGCCCTGCGCCAGCCAGCCCAGGTGGCCCAACAAGCCGGCCCATTGCTGGTCGGCCGGCACGCGGCCGTTCACCAGCGCCACGGCGGCATTGCCGGTCAGGTCGCCATAGAGCTGCACGTTGCGCCAGAACCACCACCCGGCCAGCAGCAGCGGTGGCGTGAACACGGCCGCCAGCGCTTTGAGCCCCGCCAGCGCCGCCCCACCCGCCGCCCACCGGCCGGGGCGGGCATACTCGCCGGCCAGCACCAGCAGCACCGGCACCAGCAGCAGCAGCGTGCTGGTCTTGAGCAGCCACGCGGCCGCCAGCGCCAGCCCCACGACCACCCAGTGCCAAAAAGTGAAGCCCCGCCGCGTGAACGTGCTCAGCAGAAACATCACCCCGGCGCCGCCGGCCAGCGCCGCGGTGTCGTTGCTCACCTGCCCGGTCATGATGAGCACCATGGGGTTGAACGCGACCAGCCCGGCGGCCAGCGCCGCGAAGCTGAGCGACCCTGGCCGCAGCGCCCAGGCCGCGCCAAAGGTGGCCGCCACCGCCAGCGTGGAAAACGCCAGCGACAGCAGCCGGATGAGATGCACGGCGCGGGCCTGCCCCGCGAACGGCCAGCGCTCCTCCGGCCCATTGTGCAGGTAGACGGCTTTGTTGTCGGGGTAGGGGTCGGCCAGCCGAAAGCCGAAGTGGGGGTTCGGCGTCAGGTGGATGGTGTCGGGCGAGCCGTCAATGGCCACGCCGCGCGTCAGCAGGGCCGCCAGCCAAAAGTACAGCGGCGGGTGATGGGCGCGCGGCGCGTCGAAGACGGCCGTCTGCACCGGCAGCCCGCCATAGGCCTGGACGTAGCGCACGAACAGATAGTGCCCGGCTTCGTCGGGCGTTTCAAACAGCGGCATGTTGAGGCCGTAGGCCAGACCCAGCGCCAGGTGGCCGGCGAGCAAGCCCGCCAGCACCGCCAGCGCCAGCCCGCGCCCCTGCGGCCGCTCACCCGAGCGGCCAGCACCATGAGTCATGTGTCCAGCTTCCTATTACACGCGAACCCCGCGGCCCGCATCAGCCTATACTGCTTTTCGAGTATCATCGGCCGCATTGCGGCTGACGCTTAGCGCTCACCCACTCAGGAAGGTTCGCCATGCAATTGCACCGCTTTAACCTGCGCCCGGACAACCCGGCTGTCACGCTCGACGCCTACCTGCTGCACAACTCGCAGGAGTTTCAGGTCAACCAGCGCCGTCCGGCCGTCATCGTCTGCCCCGGCGGCGGCTACATGGGCCTCAGCGACCGCGAGGGCGAGCCGATTGCGCTGCGCTTCGCCGCCCACGGCTATCACGTCTTCGTGCTGCGCTACGCCGTGCAGACCGCTTTTCCGGCGCCGATCCTCGACCTGGCGCTGGCGGTGCGCACCGTGCGCGACCACGCCGCCGAGTGGTTCGTGGACCCCGACCAGATCGCGGTGTGCGGCTTCTCGGCGGGCGGGCATCTGGCCGCGGCGCTGGGCGTGTTCTGGAACCAGCCGGCGATCTATGGCGCGTTGGGCGTGACGCCTGACCACATTAAGCCCAACGCGCTGCTGCTCTGCTATGCGCTGATCGACCTGACTCTCATCGCCAGCCACCCCGACGGCGTGGGCGTGGGCGGCCAGCCGATCACCAGCAACCAGCGCATGTTGTACGCCTTGCTGGGCGAGTACACGCCCACCCGCGCCCGCCTTGATGAATATGCGCTGGACCGGCACGTCTCGGCCGCCACACCGCCCGCCTTCCTCTGGCACACCGCCGACGACCCGGTGGTGCCGGCCCTCAACGCACTGCGCTTCGCCGCCGCGCTCGACGCTCACCGCGTGCCCTATGAACTGCACATGTACGGCAGCGGCCCGCACGGCCTGGCGCTGGCCGATGCCGTCACCGAGATCGACGGCCGCCTGCTCGACCCCCACGCCGCCACCTGGATTCCGCTGGCGCTCGACTGGCTGGCGGCCCAGCGCGCGGCGCGCCATTAGACCTAGCCAGTGCCAGATTACAGGCCTTGCTATATCACCAAAGGTACAGCATCGAAAACGAAGCCGATCAACCGATTCTGCTCGACAGCGGCCTTGAAAGCACCAGATACAAATATCCGCATATTCCCCAGTTCGGGTAAGCAAAAGATGTGGTGGGCCTGGATTTGTTCCCAGCGAAAAGCATACCGTTGGACGTCCATAATCCTGCCGCTTGATTCATATCGTGACACGATTGAGTGCTTTTCATCTAAACAGTCGACACGTTTGATGTTAAGGTCGTAATATGGCCCCACCTCAGTGGACAGCGGTAGGAATTCGACATCATCTCCAATCAATTGCTCTAGGATGCGCCTAGCATTTGCACTTATGGCATCGACGACAACCCCTAGTGTGAAATCAGGAATAGGCTTGGCTCGTTCTTCGACTTCTTCCCCCGGTTGACCCGGAAACAATTGAAGCTCAACTTGTTTCCACTGCTCGCCCATCGTTTGTCCAGACCGAAAAGCTTCTACAAGTCGCACAAAGTCTTGCTCCGTAATGGGGATTGTCTCTACAAAGCTCCGACACCGGTCAGAGTCCGCTCGGATTATCCACAGGTCGTTCTTCATAACAGTCTTTCTTATGGAAAAGTGCCTGCTATTGCGCGATGATTGCAGGCTGCAACAATCGACGAGTTCGCAGCCCGGTGCGCCGCGAAATAACAGTTACGGCGCGACCACGAAACTGTCGGTCAGCGTGAACACATCCGCCTCTAGCGGCTGGCCGTTGGCGTCGAGCGGGTGGCTCCGGCGGCCGGTGGCACGGTCCCATAGGCCCACGGCCACGCGGTAGATGCCCGGCGGCGCGTCCGGCTGAAGCTGCGCGCTATGCGCGTCGGTCAGGGCGCGGCCCAGCGGCCAGCGCGTGGTGGGGAAGAACACAATCGGGTCGGGCTTGTCCGACTGCCCCCACAGTTTGCCATCCGGCCCGTAGAAGTGAACGAACACGCTGGCCGGCGCTTCGGTGGGGCCGCGCATCAGCCAATAGAACGTCAGCGGCACGGCGTCGCCGGGGCGGGCGCTGGTCTGCGGCAGGTCGTAAGCCACCAGCGCCATCTGATTATCATACGTCACCGCGGCCGGGGACTGGGCCGCCTGCCAGCGGAGGCCGGCATCCAGTCCGTAGCGCGTGACGAGCCCCGCCGCCACGACGACCGCCAGCAGCGCGGCGGGCGCGGTGAGCAGGCGCGTTGAGCGCATAGGGGCCGGGGCGGGGCGTCGCTGCCGCACTACGATCATCGCATAACCCGCCAACACCACCAGCGCGCCGCCGCTGACCAGCCAGCCCAGGCGGCGCGGGGCCGTGTCTTCAAGCTGCACCGTCACCGTGTGCGCGCCCGCCGGCACCGCCACCGCGATCCAGCCCTCCGGGTCGGTCACGGTGATCGGCGTTGCCTCGCCGTCCACATATGCCGTCCACCCTGGCCAATAAAACGTGATCAGCCGCACCGTGAAGCCTTCCGGCGCGTTGGTGGTGAACGTATCGCGCTGGGCGGTGTGCTCGGCCAGGTCCACCGTCGCGCCGGCCGGCAGTGCGGCGCGATCGATCTTCTCAACGGTGCCCGCCGCCACGGCCGCTTGCACCGCCGGGTGCGGCTGCGGCCGTGCGCGCACGCCCACCGGCAGGAACTCGCCCTGCCAGGTAGTGCCCACGCCCCACAGCCCGCCCACTTCAAACGCCATGATGGCCTGCGGCGTGATGGCTGGGAACGCCGGCCACGGCAGCGGGTTGAGCAGTCGCAGCCCGAAGCCCAGCGTCACCGCCACCAGCCCGGCCGCCATGGCCGCCGCGCTGACCCGCCGCCCGGCCCAGGCCACAGCCGCGCCGGCCAGCAGCGCCAAGGCCAGCGCCACGACCCCCAGCAGCCGGAACGAGAACTGCAGATATTGCAGCGGCGCGAAGTGTTCCCACAGCCAGGTGGCTTGCGGCACCATGACCAGCAGGCACGCCGCCGCCACCAGCGCCCAGAACAGCGTGGTGCGCCGCTGCGGGGCCGAGCGCAGCAGCGTCAGCGCGCCGGCCAGCGCGAACACCCATTGCAGCAGTCCCAGCCGGTACACGTAGTCAGCGATGCCGAACGGTTCCATATCGGTCCGCGTCATCGGCGCGAACAGCTCCGGCCAGGTGACGAAGCGCCGCGCCAGCACCTCGCCAAAGGCGTTGGCGTACTGCACCGCGTTGCGCTCCAGCGCGGCCGGCAGCCACATGAAGGCCGTCAGCCCCAGCGCCAACAGCCCCGCCGCGCCCAGCGGGATAGCCCGCCGCAGGGCCTCGGCCACGCTCGTGCGCCGTTCGCCCAGCAGGTTGTCCCAGAGCAGCCACGCCGCCAGCAGCGCCAGGTACACGAACGGCATCATGTTGTGCGCCAGCAGCAGCGCCGCCAGGCTGAGGGCCGCCGGCAGGAAGAACCCGCGCCCGCCCGGCTGCGCCAAACGTGTCCAGGTCCAGAACACCAGCGGCGCGATGGCCGTGGCCAGTGCCTCGGGCGCGGCCCCGCGCATGAGCGGGTTGACCAGCGCGATATACGGCGCAAACGCATACACCGCCGCGCTGACGACCGCGGCTGTTCCGCCTAAACGGTCGCGGCTGAACCAATAGACGCCCACCGGCCCGACGTAAGCCGCCAGCACCAGCACCAGCTTGATGCCGGCCACCGGCCCGAACAGCAGCCCATACGCGCCCGCCAAATAATAGGTGAGCACGGCGTAGTAGTTGAAGACCGGGTAACCAAACCCGTAGTAGAAGTCCGGCGCCCAGCGCGGGTAGGGCACGCCGCTGCGCCAGCCCTGCATGAGTTCGTAGGTGCGCAGCGCGTGCTGGTGGGCGTCGGTCAGCGTCACCAGGCTGGCGCGCGTCAGCAGCGGCCAGGCGGCCAGCGTGGCCAGCAGCAGCACGACCAGCAAGCCGGGGTCGAGCGCCCAGACGCGCGGGCGTGGGCGGGCAGGGGAGTAGGGGGGAGCAACAGCGGCGGGCACCCCTGGATTGTATCAGGGTGCGGCACAGGACTTGGTTCAGTAGATTGATTGATGCAGGAATATTGTGATTGCGGGACTTTCTCGCGGGAAACTAATCTTGGGCTTCTTGGATTGCATTAGG
>JAYUUW010000647.1:0-9166 GCA_043754665.1 Anaerolineales bacterium
GGCCGCCGCGCCGGGGCTGGTGGTGATTACGGATGTGTGCATGTGCGAGTACACCGACCACGGGCACTGCGGGCTGGTCAACACCGGCGACCGGCCGCATTTGCCGCCAGGCTATGTGCTCAACGACGAGAGCTTAGAGATCATCGGCCGGGCGGCGGTGGCGCACGCCGAGGCCGGGGCCGACATGGTCGCGCCGTCGGGGATGCTCGACGGGCAGGTGGGCGCGCTGCGGGCGGCGCTGGATGGCGCGGGGTTCAATCATTTGCCGGTGCTGGCCTACAGCACCAAGTACGCCTCGGCGCTGTATGGGCCGTTCCGCGAGGCGGCACAGGGCGCGCCCCAGTTCGGCGACCGCAAGACGCACCAGATGGATCCGGCCAACGCGCGCGAGGCGCTGCGCGAGACGGCGCTGGATGTGGCCGAGGGCGCGGACCTGCTGATGGTGAAGCCGGCCCTGCCCTACCTCGACATCGTGCGGCAGGTGCGCGATGAGTTTCCGACGGTGCCGCTGGTGGCCTACAACGTGAGCGGCGAGTACGCGATGGTGAAGGCCGCCGCCGCCAACGGCTGGCTGGACGAGCGGCGGGTGGTGCTCGAACTCCTCACCAGCATCAAGCGCGCGGGCGCGGATTTGATCATCACCTATCACGCGAGGGACGCGGCGGGGTGGCTGGCCGCGGAGCGCTCAGCGTAGCCGCTGCATTGACACGGATGCTAGACTGGAATTAAAGGCCGATCCAACCCGCCTAACCTATCCGCCCGCAGCAACGTTACGGAGGTCACCGAGATGACGTCGCGCCCCGCCATCGAACCGATACCAGCCGTCAAAGGTCTGCTCGAACTCTTTGCCAGCCAGCCGCTGGTCGCGCTGGGTGAGCTGCATGGCAGCCAGGACGAAGCCGACTTCGTCAACGCCCTGCTGCATCATCCCGACTTTCCAAGCACCGTCCAGGTGATCGTCTTCGAAGTTGGCAATGCGCGCCACCAGGCGGTCGTGGATCGCTTTGTGGCCGGCGAGCCGGTCGCCGCGCGCGACCTGCGGCCCGTGTGGCGCGACTGCTTCGGTTGGGGCTTTGATAACCCCATCTATGAGCAGTTCTTTCGGACCGTGCGGGCGATCAACCGCACCCTGCCGCCCGAGCGGCGGCTGCGTGTGCTCTTAGGCGATCCCCCGGAGGACTGGACGCAAACCAAGTTAATGAACCAAGCGGATGTCGACCCGATCATGGAACAGCGCGACGCCCACTATGCCGGGGTCGTTGAGAACCATGTCCTGGCGACCGGCCTGAATGGCTTGTTGATCGCAGGGCAGGGGCATTTCGCTCGGCTCTTACCTTTGCCCGCCGGGAACACGGTGCAGCGTCTTGAACGAAAATACCCTGGCAGTGTTCACGTCGTCATGACGCATATTGGCTTTGGACCCGAGACGGGGGCCCTAGAGCCTAATCTGGCGGACTGGCCGATTCCATCGCTGGTCTCCTTGCGAGACACCTGGCTCGGTGAGCTTGACTTGGCGCTGTTTTTTGGCTCTATGGGCCCGCCACCATCGGAAGACCAAGCGCCCCCAGAGTCACCGCCCTTTTGGCAGGGGCACACCTGGGGCACTCTATTTGACAGCTTGCTCTATTTGGGGCCGCGCAGCAGCTTGACGAAGTCAACGACCAATCCGGCCATCTACCGCGGGGACGAGCAGTATCTTAGCGAGCTGCAGCGCCGAGAAAGTTCAGGCATCTACTTTACTGTTGAAAGCTTATTGACTGAACCGGATCCACGCTATTTCACCTGGTGATTTGCCAAGGGGGGGTTGGTTGTGCCACCGTATTCGGCGCTGGAACTGACGATGCTGACCAGCATCAAGCGCGCGGGCGCGGATTTGATCATCACCTATCACGCCAAGGACGCGGCGGCCTGGCTGGCAACGGATGGGTAACGGATGTAGCGGATACTAGAGCAGATTCCAGGTGACAGTAAGGCGCTCGCATTGGTAGCGCGTCTCGGCCGTTCTCGCCCCGACAAGAGCGTTCGGGACAGGCGACCGGCCCTACGAAAACCGTTCTAGCGTGGCTCAGGGCGAATCAACCTGGATGCCTTACATGCGTCGGGCAACCGCTCTAGGATGTGATAGCTGGGGCCGACGGATTCAGGCGGCCACACTTCTACGAGCGAACACGGGCCAACCTCATGAGGTTGGCCCGTGTTGATTTTGACCACTTTGATTGGGGCTGCTAGGTTTACGCCGACTCTTTGGCCGGCATGACCAGCGGCTGGAGGCCGGCTTCGATGGCGGGGCGCTGGGCTTCGAGCCAGGGGGCGAGGACGAGCTTCTCGCCCAGGTGGGCCTGGTCCTCGTCGCGGTCGAAGCCGGGGCCATCGGTGGCGAGCTCGAACAGCGCGCCGCCCGGCTCGCGGAAGTAGACCGACTGGAACCAGAAGCGGTCAATGGGCGGGGTGGGCTGGAGGCCGGCGGCGGCGATGAGCTTGCGCAGCGCCAGCTCTTCGGCCGGGTCGTTGACGCGCCAGGCCACATGGTGCACGCCGCCCACGCCCCATTCGCCGGTCGGGGCGGTGGCGTTTTCTTTCAGGTCGATCCAACGGCCCGGCCCGCCGCCTTCCGCGGCGTAGCGGTGCCAGCCGTCTTCCACACCCACTTTCTCAAAGCCCAGCACCCGCGTCAGCAGCGCCGCCGTGGTGGAGACATTGCGTTCCCACAGCCGCACTGAGTGCATGCCGCGCACCTGATGCTCGGCCGGCACATTGCTGGCGGCCCACGGCAAGGTGGCCGGCGCGTTGTTCGCTTCGATCAGCGCCAGCGCCAGGCCGTGCGGGTCGGTGAAGGGCAGCACGGTTTCGCCAAAGCGCATGCCCACTTCGCCGTGGGCGACTTTGTAGCGCGCCAGCCGCTCGCGCCAGTAGCTCAGGCTGCCGACCGGGATGGTGAAGGGCACCTCGACCGCGAAGCCGACGCCGAGCGTGGTGGGCGGCAGCGACGGCCAGGGGAAGAAGGTGAGGTCGGTGCCGGGCGTGCCGGCCTCGTCGGCGTAGAACAAATGGTAGGTGTCGGGCACGTCTTGGTTGACCGACTTTTTGACCAGCCGCATGCCCAGCACGCCGACGTAGAAGTCCAGGTTGACCTGCGGGTCGCCGGCGATGGCGGTGACGTGGTGGATTCCGTGAACGGAAGGCGGCATGGCGGCGGCTCCTGATGCGTAACGATACGTTGGGGGTAATGATACCGCAGGCGGGAGAGAAACGCGCTCGGCCTCGACCCAACCGCTCGCACCATAGGGCCGTTCGCTATCACACGAGTTTTGTTTCTGAGCAACGCCCACCATCGGCTGGCATCCCACGGGCCGCAATGGGCGTGAGAAATCTCCCGTCGCACGAACATTGACTGACGGCCAAGTAGGAGGAAGGAGTCGATCAAGGTTGAGGCAAGGTGAGATTCCTCACCCGCTTGAAGGCAGCGAGTGGACTGACGGCCTGAGGCGGGGTTCGGAATGACAAGGATGTGCAATGAGCGTTGGCGTCCGAGCATCCATCGGCCATTAGCTTTCATTGTTTCTCTTTGTCATTTCGAACGCCCACTGTCGGCTGGCATCACACGGGGCGCAATGGGCGTGAGAAATCTCACAGCGAGTAAACAATGGCTGACGGCCGGATAGGAAGAAGCGGTCGATCAAGGTGAGATTCCTCACCCGCTTGAAGGCAGCGACTGGACGGGCGGCCTGAGGCGGGGTTCGGAATGACAAGGTTTTGCGTTGACGTTTCAAACGCACGCTGCGGTTTAGCAATGGGATTCTTTCTCACCTGCTTGAAGGCAGCGACCGGATTGGCGGCCTGAGGCGGGGTTCGGAATGACAAGGTTTTGCGATGACGTTTCAAACGCACGCTGCGGCCTAGCCGCGGGATTCAGTTCTCATGCGTGGGCAGCGACTGGATTGGCGGCCGGAGGCCGAGCCTTACGGCGCGGGCCACCAGGCCATGCCGCCGGGGGTGTTTTGGAAACCGAGCGCCTGGAGCAGCGCCTGGCCTTCGCCGGCGGCGACCGGGCCGCTGTTCCAGCGGGTGATGAACTGGCGGCGGGCGCTGAGGGGCCGGTCGCGGTAGGCGGCGACGGCCGCGCTGATCACAGCGGGCGGCGTGCCGGGAAGCGTGGTGATGCGTTCGCCGTTGTCCTCGAAGACCACCACCGGCTCGCCGTGCCACAGCGCCACATGGGTCGAGGGCACGCGGCTGAAACGCGGAGCCAGCGCCTCGCGCACCTCGCCGCCGAAGACGTTGGCCGGGTCGGTGGCGCTGAGCACCAACACCTCGTCGCCCGGCGCGTTGCGAAGCACCTCGACCGCGCCGGGCAGTGCGAACTGCGCGCCGGAGAGGCCGGCCACAAAGTAGCCGCGCCGCACCTCGCCGCGCAGCTCCAGCCGCTGGAGCGCGGAATACAACTGCGCCCATTCCCACGGGCCGGTCTCGCGGTCGAGCGCCTCACGCGCCAGCACGCCATAGCGCGCCAGCAGCACGCGGGCCTGGCGCTCGGTGCGGGCTTCGAGGCTCAACGGCGGGCCGAGCACGCCCGCGCGCTGCGTGAGCGACCAGCGGCCACCGGGCAAGGCCGGCGGGTGCGCGCGCTTCGCCTGCGCTTCGAGCTGCGCCTGAATGCGCTGGCTGACGCGCTGCTTGGCGGCCCGATAGCGGCTGGTGGAGAGCGAGGTTGGGCGCTCGCGCTGGCCGAGGCGAGCGGCGAGGTCTTGCTCCAAGGCGCTGGGGGCGCGCGGGCGCTCCGGCTCAGGCGGGCCGTCGCCGGCGACCAGCAGGCGCAGCGCGTCGAGGCCGTCGTTGGTCACCAGGCCGGCCAGGGCCAGCTCGGTCAGCGGCGCGGTGAGCGCGTCTGGCCGCAGGCCCAGGCCCGCGGCCAGGTCGGCGGTGAACGACGCGCCCTCACCCTTGAGGAAATCAAACACCGCGTGGGCCTCGGCGCTCAGGCTGGCCTCGGCCTCGCCGAAGCCGTCGAGGAACAAACTGCCCTCGCCGCGAAAGAACAGCCGCACCCGGCCGCGCTTGGGGTCGGCGCTGCCGCCGGGGCTGCGCACGCCGGCCCAAATCAGCGCCCCGCCCTGCCCTAAGTCATCCAGCGCGGCGGGGGCGTAGTCGGCCACGCGGGCGGGCAGCACCTCGCGCTCCCATACGGCCAGCGGGATCGCGACGCCGCGCAATTGCTCCACCACCTGCCGGACGCCCTCGTCGCCGCTCAGGCGCGTGGCCGGGCTGAGGTGCTGCCAGCGCGCCAAGAAGTCGGCGTAGGCATAGAGCGACACCGGCTGCACTTCCTCGCGCAGCACCGCCAGCGTTTGGCGGCGAATTTGGTCGAGCAAGTGCGCGTCGCACACCTCGTCCCAGGCGGGGTGCGTGAAGTGCCCGGCCACCAGCGCGCGGTTGGTCACGAATTGGGCCAGCGTCTCGGTCAGCCAGTCGGGCGGGAAGGGGTAGCGGGCGCGGATGGCGGCGTGGGTGACCGGCCCGGCCCAGCGCAGGTAGCGCCGCAGCAGGCTGGCCGCGTCGTCACCGGGCCGCGCGCCGGGCGCGAACGCGGCCTGGTAGGCGGGGCGCAGTTCGCTCGGCACCCAGCGCGCCTCGCCCGCCACCGTGAACAGCGCGGCGCGGCCGGACTCGGCCAACTCGGCGGTCCAGGCCTCGCCCGCGCCCGCGCCGACGCACACCGCCGCCACCTCAGCCGGATTTAGGTCGCCCATTTCGCGCAGGGTGAAGAGCAGTTCTTCGGCGGTGCGGGCCTGGTAGCCGGTGGCGCGGTGCTGGGCGCGGGCGATGACGGCGGCCGTGGCCTCGGGCCGCAGCAGGCCGCTCAGGTCGAGCGCGTGATCGTCACCGCTCGGGCCGACCAGCGCATCGGTGAGCGAGAGCGCTTGAATCTGCTGCTCGGCTTTGGGCTGGTCCCACTGGTAGAGGAACACGCTGGCAAAGTTGTAGAGCAGCGCGTTGGCCACCGGCGAGGGCACGGCGGTTTCAATCGCCGCCACCTGCACCGCGCCGGAGTGAATGTTGGTGAGCAGTTCTTCCAGGTGCGGCAGGTCGAACACATCCTGCAAACAGTCGCGGTAGGTCTCGGCCACAATGGGGAAGTCGGGCAGACCGCCGACCAGGGCCAGCAGGTCGCGGGCGCGCAGCCGCTGGAGCCAAAACGGCGTGCGCTTGCCGGCGCGCGCGCGGGGGAGCAGCAGCGCCCGCCCGGCGTTCTGCCGAAAGCGCGCCCCAAACACCGCCGACTGGGGCAGTTCCACCCGCAGGCGCACGCGCGCCTCCTCGGCCGACATCTGCCGCACCACCTGGGCCGGGGGTAGGTGCTTGGTCTGCGGAAAGCGGAAGATGATGCCGTCGTCGTTGGTCTGGGCCTCTGGCTTAACGCCCAACTGCTCGCGGAAGGCGCTCAGCAGCGCCAGCGCCCACGCGCCGTTGACGCGCCCGCCATACGACGAATGAATGACGACGTAGTAATCGCCGATGATGTTCTGAAACGACTCGACCACCACGGTCTGGTCGGTGGCGATGACGCCGACGGCATCAAGCTGGCGCTGGACGTAGGTGACCAGGTTGTGGGCCGAGTTCTCGTCCAGCGCGTAGTCGCGGCGCAGCCAGGCTTCTACTTCGGCGGGCGGCGTGGTGTGCAGCCGGTCGACCACCGTGCGCCGGAAGCGGCCCAGGCGCACGCCCAACTCGTACGGCCGGTAGGGATAGTCGCCGTTCCAGAACGGCATGCGCGGCATCGCGCCGGGGGCGTCGTGCACGATCACGCGGTCGTCCAAAATCTCGCTGACGCGCCAGACGTTGCTGCCCAGCAAGAAGCTGTCGCCGGTGCGCGTCTCAAACACAAACTCCTCATCTAATTCGCCCACGCGGGTCTTGCCGTCGGCCAGGTAGACGCTGTACGAGCCGGTGTCGGGGATGGTGCCGGCGTTGCTGATCGCCAGCAGCCGCGAGCCGGGCAGCGCGGTGAGGCGGTCGGCGCCGCGGTCCCAGGCGATCTTGGGGCGCAGCGCGGAGGCGGGCGCTTTCACGGCGGCCGGCAGGTCGAAATACAACTCGCCGGTGAGCATGCCCAGCACGGCGTGAAAGGCGGCCAGCGGCAGCGCGCGGTACGAGTAGGCCTGCCGCACGCGCGCGTACAGGTCGGCGGCGCGCCAGTCTTCCACCGCCACCATCGCCACGATCTGCTGCGCCAGCACATCCAGCGGGTTCTCGGGCGCAGCAATCGGCTCGACCTCGCCATCCAACATGCCGCGCACGATGGCGGCGGCCTCCACCAAATCTTCGCGGAAGGTGGCGTAGATGCGGCCCTTGCTGGTCTGCCCGACGAGGTGGCCCGAGCGCCCCACGCGCTGCAAGCCCTGCGCCACGCTCTTGGGCGACTGCAGCTGCACCACCAAATCCACCGCGCCGATGTCGATGCCGAGCTCGAGCGAGCTGGTGCCGACCAGCGCGGGCAGCTTGCCGGCCTTGAGGTCTTCTTCCATGCTGCGGCGCGACTCTTTGGACATGCTGCCGTGGTGGGCGCGGAACGGCCCCTCAGCCCCGATGGCGAACATGCCGGTGTCGCGCGCCAAGCCGCCGGGCGCGAGGATCTCGCTGCTGCCGGGCGGGTGGTCTTCGGCCTGCTCGCCGGCCAACTGCGCGTTGAGGCGGTCGGCGGTACGCTCGGCCAGGCGGCGGTTGTTGGTGAAGATGAGCGTGGTGTGGTGGCGGCGAATGTCCTCCAGCACCCGCGGCACCACCAGCGGCCAGATGGTGTTGGCCGGCAGATCGCGGAAGTCATCGACCACGGTGACCACTTGCAGGTCGAGCGCCTTGCGATACTGCGCGTTGACGATGGTGACCGGGCGGGGCGCGCCGGCCAGGCCATCCGGCGTGGGCGCGGCGTGGCCGCCCAGGTAGCGGGCCGCCTCGTCCAGCGGGCGCACGGTGGCCGACAGGCCTAGCCGCTGCACATGGCGCTCGGTCAGGTGCTCCAGCCGTTCGAGGCTGAGGGCCAAATGCGCGCCGCGCTTGTTGCCGATGAGCGTGTGAATTTCGTCCACGATGACGCTGCGCACCGTGCGGAACATCTCGCGGGCGCGGGCGCTGGTGAGGATCAGATAGAGCGACTCGGGCGTGGTGATGAGGATGTGCGGCGGGTGCTTGAGCATCTGCGCGCGGGCCTGGGCCGGCGTGTCGCCGGTGCGCACGGCCACGCGCAGCGCCGGCAGCGTTTGGCCCAGGCGGGCGGCGGTGGCGCGAATGCCCTCCAACGGGGCGTGCAGGTTGCGCTCGATGTCGTTGTTGAGGGCTTTGAGGGGCGAGATGTAGAGCAGGCGCACGCCCTCGACAGACTTGGCGTCGGGGTCAGCCGCGCTTAACTCGCGGAACAGGTCATCCAGCCCCCACAAGAAGGCGGTGAGGGTCTTGCCGGAGCCCGTGGGCGCGAGGATGAGGGTGTGCTCGCCGCGCTGGATGGCGGGCCAGCCTTCGGCCTGCGGGGGCGTGGGCTTACCGAACGTGGCCGTGAACCAACCGCGCACGGCCGGCGAAAAGGCGCTGAGGGACGAGGCCGCTTCAGGCATGGCGCAGACGACCGGCGGCGTAGAAAGTTTGTTCCAGCATCACGCTAAAGTTTAGCGGAGATTGGCGGAATTGACTATCCAGGGCAGATAGTATGGAGTTATATTGTTCGACAGAACTGTGCGCACGAAATAGTCTGATCTATACTACTGGCTATCCTCGCGCCTAAGCTGGCTTTCCTGGGGGCAATCCTGATGACCCAAAATTCGGCGGGCGAAACCCCGCAGCGTCCTACCCATTTGCTATTTGACACATGGGTCTCGAAGTGGCTCGTATATCGATTGTCGGCTTCCTGTGTGTGGTTTTGGCTTGTATTGCGCACGTTCAATTTGGAGTTGCCTTTTTCTACGATTATTGCTCGTTACTATTTGCTCTTTGTACCGATAGTCTTCTGGATGCTCATCTTACTAACGGGGAGGTGGGTCAGAATCATCCTTTATCCGCTTTACATCGTTTTCTTTCCCATTGTAGTCGGATGGTATGTCTTCGCATTCGTTCGAACGGTATTTCAATTCCAAGTGAAATTCTCTCAGTTCGTAACATCTGCCAGATTAATTCTTCT
>JAYUUW010000648.1:0-5214 GCA_043754665.1 Anaerolineales bacterium
CTGCGTTTTGTCACCAGGGTCAGATAAATTGTCCTCAGTACCCACCATGCGATGAGCCGGCCACCTGACGTTGATGAGCGCCTCATTCTCACCCTCTCCGTTGCCATGCCGCCGCTCTCTGCCGACTGCCTACGCTCCCCTCCGACCTCCGACTTCTGACCTCCGACCTCCCGCTTTCAGTCCCCCATGGCCCGCTTATCCAGCCACGCGCTCAGCCACTGAATGCCGAGCATGATCAAAATCACCACGCCGCCCAGCATCGCGCCGGCCGCCATGCAGCCCACCCCCATCGCCGCCGCGCTGCCGCCGTACAGCACCGCAATCAACCCGCCGCCGACGACAAACAGCAGCGCGAAGAAGCCCAACAGCATGTTGCGGTCGGTGCGCGCTCGGTGCTTGCGTGTGTTCGTTGGGTCTCGCATCCGCTCCTCGCCTTCCTACCGCCTCGCGGCCTGACCATCATTCGCGAACCTGGCTGCCCTTGAGTCCTCCGAGTCCTCAGCGCTGGCTCCCAACCGATCCCTCGGTCATCACCCGCCTCGCGCTATAACTCTTTAGACCCCCCAGACCCTTTACCCTCGACCACGTGTTTTCTCTGCGCGCCGCCCTTGCGCGCCTCCCCTTGATTCTATACCCGATCTGGTATAATGCCCCGCACGCTGACCCGTTTCACACACATATGGAACTGCGCACGCGCTCGATTGCTAAGCTCATTAAACAGGCCGAACACTTCATCGATCACCGCGATTGGGATGAAGCCGCCGTGCGCTGTTATCAGATCTTGGCCCTCGACGCCGACCACGCCGACGCCCAACAAAAGCTCAGGCTGATCTACTTACAGCGTGAGCTGGTCGAAGACATGCGCAACGCCGTCCTGCGCCTCTCCGACCCGGCCGACGCCAGCCCGCACCAGTATCGGCGCCGGCTGGCGTTTTCTTATCGCGTGCTCTCCCGCTGGGACGGCTGGCTGCAAGACGACCAGGAACAGACCCCCGTCGACGAGCTGGAAGAAGTGGCGCAGATTCTCAACGCCTCGTACCTGCACGGCGACGACCACGAACTGCTCGACGCCTGGAACGGCTACGTGCAGTCCTGCGCCCGCCACCAGGCCCAGCGCACCGACATTCAGTGGTGGATGGCCAAGCAGTACGCCCAGCGCGGCTTCTTTGCCGACGCCGCCGAGGTGCTGACCGAAATGATCGCCCACCAGCCCGACAACCTCGAAGCCCGCTACGTGCTGGCCGAGATGCGCTGGTGGCGCGACCACGCCGACTGCATCGCCTGGCTGGCCTGAGCGCGCTCACCGACCCCACCGCCCGCCGCGTGCGCCTCCGGGCGCGCTTTTTTTGCCGGCCCCAGCCGCCGCCCCCACCGGGCCGGCGGGAAGATGGAACCTATGCCGCCTGACTCTTACCAGGGCGTAATTGCCCGCTATCGCCCATACCTGCGGCTGCCGGCCAACGCCGTGCCCATCACCCTGCTCGAAGGCAACACCCCGCTCATCCCGGCCCCCAAGCTGGGCGCGCAGTTAGGCTGCGAGCTGTACCTCAAGTTTGAGGGCCTCAACCCCACCGGCTCGTTCAAAGACCGCGGCATGACCATGGCCATGACCGTCGCCGCCGCGCAGGGGGCCAAGACCGTCATCTGCGCCTCCACCGGCAACACCGCCGCCTCGGCCGCCGCCTACGCCGCCCGCGCCGGGCTGAAGTGCTTCGTGCTCATCCCCGAGGGCAAAGTGGCCGCCGGCAAGCTGGCCGGCGCGCTGGCCTATGGCGCGCAGGTGCTGCAAGTGCAAGGTTCGTTCGATGATGCCCTCTCGCTGGTGCGCCGCCTGACCGACCGGGCCGACCGCCACGGCGGCGCGATTGCGCTGGTGAACTCGGTCAACCCGCACCGCGTGGAAGGCCAGAAGACCGGCGCGTTCGAGCTGGTTGATGTGCTCGGCCGCGCCCCCGACTGGCTGTGCCTGCCGGTCGGCAACGCCGGCAACATCACCGCCTACTGGAAGGGCTTCAAAGAGTATCAGGCCGAGGGCAAGGTCACCAGCCTGCCGCGTTTGCTGGGCGTGCAGGCCGCCGGGGCCGCCCCGCTGGTGCTCGGCCACCCAGTTGAATTTCCCGAGACCGTCGCCACCGCCATCCGCATTGGCCGCCCCGCGCGCGGCGAAGAGGCCATTCTGGCGTCCGAGGAGTCCAACGGCGGCATCGTGGCCGCCAGCGACCTGGCGATCATGGGCATGCAGCAGCGGCTGGCGCTCGAAGGCGTGTGGTGCGAACCGGCCTCCGCCGCCGGCGCGGCCGGGCTGCTACAAGAGGCGCAGGCCGGCCGCATTGACGTGAGCGGCCAACTGGTGGTGTGCGTGGTGACCGGCCACGGCCTCAAGGACCCCGACGCCGTCACGGCGCGCATGGCCCCACCGCTGGTCATTCCGCCTACCCTGGACGCCCTCGAAGCCGTGGTGCTGTAAGCCGGAGGCCGCGTGTCACTCCCCAGCCCGTTCGCCCCGCCGCTTGCGCCCAACCCCCACGCCGCCGCCCGCCTGGCCCTGGCTCGCAATCTGGGCGCGGGCTACGCCGCCAACCGCAAGGCCGCCGTGGTCATGGCCTCCGGCTCCACCGGGCGGGGCACCGCCGACCCGTATAGCGACCTGGAGTTGGATATCTATTGGCGCGAGCCCCCCACGGCCGATGAGCGCCGGGCGGCGGCGCTGGCCGGCGGTGCGACGGTGGTGGAGATGTACCCCTACGAAGAAGACGAGTGGGCTGAGGAGCTGGCCGTCGGCGATTTCCGCATTGGCACCAGCACCTTCTTGGTGCAGACCATGGAAAAGTATATCGGGCAGGTGGTGACGGCCCGGGACGGCGCGCCCCTCGCGCAGATTCGCCTCTACGCCGTGCTGCACGCTCAGACGCTGTTCGGCGACGAGAATCTGGTGGCGAGTTGGCGCGAGCGCGCCGCCGACTATCCGCCGCATCTGACGCGGGTGATGCTTCAGCAGAACCTGGACTTTTACGGCTTCGGCGAGGCGGAAGATGTGATGGCGGCGCGCGACGATGTGGTGCTGCTGTATCACACCGTGACGCAGGTTGAGCGCCAGGTGCTCGGCGCGCTGCTGGGGGTCAACCGGATTTACCTGCCGAACCCCAGCTTCAAGCACGCGGCCGAGTTGATTGACGAGATGCAGTTCAAGCCGGCCGACCTGCTGGCCCGGCTCAAGTCGGCCTACCGCTTGCCGCCGCGCGAGGGGGTGGCCGCGCTGCACGGCGTCATCGCCGAGGTCTTCGATCTGGTCGACCGCCACGTGCGCGGCTTCGACACGCGCCCCTACCGCGAGCGCGTGCAGCAGCGCCGCCCGGTGTGGAACGTGCTCAAGTAAGCCGCGCCGCCGCGCGCACTCCCTGGCCCGCCATGAAAACCATCACCGTCTCTACCCCGGCCTCTACCGCCAACCTGGGCGCGGGCTTCGACTGCCTGGCGCTGGCGCTCGATCTGCGCAACGTGGTGGAATTGGTGGACACGGGCGAAGGCAGCGGGCTGGAGGTGACGGCCGAGGGCGAGGGCGCCACGCGCGTGCCGCTCGACGCCCGCAACCTCATCTACCGCGCCGCCGAGCGCGTGTTCGAGCGGGTGGGGCGCGGCCCGGCCGGGCGGCTGCGGCTGCGGGCCATCAACGGCATTCCGTTGGGGTCGGGCATGGGCTCGTCGGCGGCCACGGTGGTGGGCGGGCTGGTGGCGGCCAACGCGCTGGTGGCCGGCGGCTTGTCGAATGAGCAATTGCTGGCGATGGCGCACGAGCTAGAAGGCCACCCCGACAACGCCGCCGCCGCGCTCTATGGTGGCCTCGCGCTCGTCAGCGCGCAGCATGGCGGCGAATTGCGCGTGCGCTCGCTGGCCGTGCCGCCCATGCAGGTGGCGCTGGCCCTGCCCGAGGTGCGCCTCTCCACGGCCGAGGCTCGCGCCGCGCTGCCGGCCCACGTGCCGCTGACCGATGCGGTGTTCAACATCGGCCATGCGCTGTTCACGGTGCAGGCGCTCACCACCGGCGACGCCGAGCTGCTGGGCTGGGCGCTCGATGACCGCCTGCACCAGCCCTACCGCCAGAAGCTCATCCCCGGCTTCGCGGCCGTGGCGGCGGCGGCGCGGGCGGCCGGGGCCAGCGCGGTGGCGCTCTCCGGCGCCGGGCCGTCGCTCGTCGCCTTCGCGCCCGACCACCACGCCGCCATCGCCGCCGCCATGCAGGCCGCCTTCGCCACCGTGGGCCTGCCCGCCCGCACCTTCGTCCTCGCCGTCGACCCGCGCGGGGCCGAGGTGAGCGTGATTGACGGCTGAGGCTGACTGCTAGGGGGCCTTGCGATGAACCCACCGGACTGGCTGGCGTTGTGGCAGCGCGAAGAGCAGGTGCCGTTTGTAGGCTGGGACTTCTCTTATCTGGCTGGCCGGATGATCGAGGCCCCCACGCCCTGGTCCTACCCCGACCGGGCGGCTAGCCTGCTGCGCCAGTCCACGGCGGTGCTCGACCTGGACACCGGCGGCGGTGAACAGCTCCTCAGCCTCCGGGCCGCCTGGCCCGCGCAGGTCGCCGCTACCGAAGGCTACCCGCCGAATTTTCAGCTCGCGCAGGAACAGCTAACCCCGCATGGCGTGAAGGTCGTTGCGGCCAACGCGTCGGACGGGGAACGGCTGCCGTTCGCCGACGGCGAGTTTGATCTGGTGCTCAACCGCCACGGCGCTCTAAATCCCACTGAGACGGCGCGGGTGCTCCGTCCGAGCGGCGTCTTTTTCACCCAACAAGTGCATGGCCTCTACGCGGCCGGCCTCAAAGCGGTGTTTGGTGCCACGCCGCGCTGGCCCGAAGCGACCCCCGAGCAGAACCTGCCGCGCCTACAAGCCGCCGGCCTGGCGATTGTGCGGGCCGACAATTGGTCGGGCGAGTTATCGTTCGCCGATGTGGCCGCCGTCGTCTACTACCTCAAAGCCGTCCCCTGGATGGTGCCCAACTTCTCAGTGACTACCCACCAAGCCGCCCTTTTCCAACTTCAACACCAACTCGACCGGGGCGAACGCCTGATCTTCACCGCCCGCAAGTACCTGATCGAAGCCGTCAAGGCGTAAGGCCTGCACCAGCCATTTAGCGGCAACAGAATTAGCTGGTTTGTCGCAGCCGTCCTCATAGAGCCTACGAAAAAACGCAGCACGAGGGCCGGCCCCGCCGGC